>JBILLY010000878.1:0-2723 GCA_044375835.1 Opitutaceae bacterium | reverse complement strand
ATCCGTTTTGCTTCCTCGTGGGCGGACTCGAGGCGGCCGAGAAAATACAGCGAGAAGGCGATGCCGATGACGGCGCCGATCTGGCCGGTCAGCCAGGCGAAGAGACGGAGTTTGTAGAGATTGCGGCCGCCGCGGAAGACGCGCAGCGAGCCGGGCGCGCCGGCGGGGGGCGCGGGATCGGGCGGCACGCGCAGGAAGCGCAGGGAGTCGGTGCGGATGCGGTCAAACATGAGACGGCGGCGCGGAGGCGGAGGCGGGCGGCGGCACGGGCGCGGCGGGCGGGAAGGGCGGAAGCGGAGCGAGCGGCGGAAGCGGAGCGAGCGGCGGGAGCGGAGACAGCAGCGGCGGCGCGGGCATGGCGCGGGCGGCGAGCGCGAGACGGGTTTCGCGGAGTTCGTGGGCGACGGCGCGGAGCGCGGCGGCGAGGTCCGCGTCGGCGGGGGTGGCGGGCACTTCGCCGGCGGGCGCGGGTTCGGAGGCGGAGGCGGGCGCGGGGCGGGCGTGGTCTTTGACGCCGCGCATGCGGGCGTAGAGAAAGTCGCGCACGGCTTCGAATTGCTGCAGGCCCTCGAGGGTCATCTCGGCGCCGGCGTTGCCGCTGGCGGTCTGGACCATGACCTTGGCGAGACCGAGCCAGCGCTCGACGACGTTGGAGCGGAGGTGGATGTCCTGGATGCGCGCGTAGTTCACGATGACTTCGCGCCGGAAGAGAATACCCCAGCTCATGGAGATGCCCTCGGCGGTGAACTTGTAGCGCATGGTGCGGTAGCGGAACCACGCGGGCAGAATCAGAACGGGGAGCAGCGGCGGGAAAACGAGGAGCGAGAGGACGTAGTAGGTGAACAGGTTTTTGTGCGGGCGCTCGATGGCGTGGATGGCGGCGTCGGCGGCGGATGGGTTCACGGCTCGATCAACGCGAGAACGGCGGGCGGCGGCAAGGGCGGAGGCGCGGCGCGGGCGACGGCGGGGCGGTGGCCGGAGGCGACGGAGGGATCGGGCGCGGTGGACGTGCGGAGCACGCGGGGGACGGAATGCGAAACGCGGCGAGAGGGCGGCGGGCCGAAGTGCGACGACGGGCGCGGCAAACGGGGGCGGCCCCGCTTGCGTTGGATGGACCGGTAGCAGCGGGGCGGAGGCGGGCGCGGGATGCGTTCGCTCGCCGCCTGGTCATGGCCGCAGAGAGCGTCGAAAAGCTGACCGAGGGGTGCGACTGCAGGTCCTTGCCCTCGGCGGGCCCGGAGGTCCCGCCGCCACCTTCTTCGACGCCTTCTCAGGACGGCACGGCGCCGATGGCGGCGTCGAGGACGGCCAGGATCCACGCGGCGTCGGCCTGGGTGATGGTCATCGGCGGGGCGAAGCGGATGGTCTGGCCCCAGAGGCCGCCCTTGCCGAGGAGGAGGCCGAGCTCGCGGGCGTTTTCGACGGCCTGCGCGCACTCCTCGCGGCCGGGGGTCTTGGTGGCGCGGTCTTTGACGAACTCGATGCCGAGCATGAGGCCCATGCCGCGGACGTCGCCGATGATTTTGTGTTTCGCCTTCAGTTTCTCGAGGCCGGCGAGGAGGAAGGCGCCGAGTTCGAGGCAATTTTGCTGCGTGTTTTCTTTTTCGATGACCTCGAGGACGGCCTTGCCGATGGCGCTGACGACGGGGTTGCCGCCGAAGGTGTTGAAGTGGACCTTCTGCGTGAGGGTGGCGGCAATCTTCGGGGTGGTGACGACGGCGGCGAGCGGGGCGCCGTTGCCGATGCCCTTGGCCATGGTGACGATGTCGGGGACGACGCCCTGCGTCTCGAAGCCCCAGAAATGCGTGCCGGTGCGGCCGAAGCCGGTCTGCACCTCGTCGGCGATGCAGATGCCGCCGGCGGCGCGGACGTGGGCGTAGACGTTTTTCAAATACCCGTCGGGGAAGACGACGAAGCCGCCGACGCCCTGGATGGACTCGGCGATGAAGCCGGCGACTTTGCCGGGCGTGGCGTAGTCGATGAGGCTCTTGACGTCGTCGGCGTATTTGCGGCCGGCGTCGGGGTCGTCGTAGCCGAAGGGCCCGCGGTAGGGGTAGGGCGCGGCGGCGTGGTGGACGCCGAAGGAGTGGGGGACGTTGAATTTCCAGGTGCTGTGGCCGGTGAGGCCCATGCCGCTGGCGTTGCCGCCGTGGTAGGCGTTGCGCAGCGTGATCATGTCGTAATTGCCGGTGTGCAGCCGGGCCATGAGGAGGGCGAGGTCGTTGGCCTCGGAGCCGGAGTTGACGAAGTAGCAGACCTTGAGGTCGCCGGGCATTTTGGAGGCGAGTTTCTCGGCGAACTCGGCGATGCGCGGCTGGAGGTAGATGGTGGTGCTGTGCTGGAGCAGGGCGTTCTGGGCGTTGGCGGCGGCGACGACGTGCGGGTGGCAGTGGCCGACGCTGACGGTCACGATGCCGCCGAGGCCATCGAGGTAGCGTTTGCCGGTGTCGTCCCAGACATACTGCATTTTGCCCTCCACGATCATGATGGGCTGCTTGTAGTAGAGGAAGAGGCCGGGACTGAGATACTGTTTGCGCAGCGCAAGCACCTGCGCGGCGGACGGGCCGGTGTAGGGCGTCGGGACGTGCGCGGTCGGCGGGAGAGGGATGGGTTGCATCGGAGTGATGAGTGACGAGTGATCTGTGATGAGTGATGAGCGGCCAGTGACGTGTGACCTGTGACGTGTGGCGAGTTGGAGCGGTGGCGGAGCCGGGGGCGTGGGG
>JBILLY010000879.1:0-2723 GCA_044375835.1 Opitutaceae bacterium | reverse complement strand
CTCCAGCATGAAGCGCCCGAGTCCCTGCGCCTTCGCCGCCGCGCGCATGTTGTCCGCGCTCTTGTAGGTCAGCACGCCGGTGAACGATCCGTAGCCGCCGCGCCGGACCAGCTCCGCCATCTCCGCCTCGCCTTCCGTGAAGCAGTGGAACACCACGCGCTCCCACGCCACGCCGCTCGCATCGATCATCTCCACGCACTCGCGGAACGCCCCGCGCGAATGGATCACCACCGGACACGCCAGCCGCCGCGCGACGTCCAGCTGCGCCGCAAACGCCGCGCGCTGCCACGCGAAGATCCGCTCCGCCTCCGCCGCGTCCTTCGGCAGGTGAAAACGGTCCAGCCCGCACTCGCCCAGCGCCACCGGCCGCGGCGTCCCCGCCCAGTGCGCCTCGATCCGCGCCACCGCCGCTTCCCACGCCGCGTCGACGGAGCACGGATGCAGCCCCACCGTGTGCCGCACGAGCCCCGTCGCCGCGTGCTCCGCCGCTAGGCCGCGATACAGCTCCCAGTCGTCCGGCGAGGTCCCGATCGTGATCATCGTCGTCACCCCGGCCTCGCGCGCCCGGGCCAGCGCGGCGGGCAGGAGCCCTTTGCGGGCAAAGGATTCCAGGTGCGTGTGCGTGTCGATCAGGTCCATCGGTGAAAAATCCCAAACGCCAAACCTCCAAACGCCAAACAATTCAGCCCCGCCACCGACCCGGCCCCTGCCTTCCCGCCCCGCCACTCCGCCCGCCACCACCGCGCGACTGGGGCCCTTGTTACTTGTTCCTTGGCCCTTGGTCCTTGGTCATTGTTCCTTGGACCTTGATCCTTGGCCCCCCTCCTACGCTCCATACAGCGCCCCGTAACGCTCGCCCAGATACGCCAGCAAATACCGCGGCGACAACTCCTCGCCGGTGACGCGCCGCACCAGCTCCAGCGCCGAGTGCCGCCGGCCCTGCGTGTGGATGTTCTCCCGCAGCCATCCGAGCAGCCACGCGAAGTCCCCGCGGGCCAGTTCGTCCTCGATTCCCGGGCGCACCGTCCGCACCCGCGCCCAGAGCTGCGCCGCGATCATGTTGCCCAGGCAATAGCTCGGAAAATACCCGAACGCCCCGTCGCTCCAATGCACGTCCTGCAGCACGCCTTCGCGGTCCGTCGCCGGCTCCAGCCCGAGCAACTCCCGCGACGCCGTCCGCCACGCCGCCGGCAGGTCGCGCACCGCCAGGTCGCCCGCGAAGAGTTTCCGCTCCAGCTCGAAGCGCAGCACGATGTGCAGGTTGTAGGTCACCTCGTCCGCCTCCACGCGGATCAGCGTCGGCTCCACCGCGTTGATCGCCAGATACAACTCGTCGCTCGTCAGCACCGCGCTCTGCGCCGGAAACATCGCCCGCCACCGCGGCTCGAAAAACCGCCAGAACGCCCGGCTCCGCGCCACCTGGTTCTCCCACAGCCGGCTCTGCGACTCGTGCACCGCCATCCCCGCGTCGATGCCGAGCGCCGTGCCCAGCCACGCCGCCGGCAGCCCCTGCTCGTAGAGCCCGTGCCCCGTCTCGTGGATCGCGCCGAAGAGCGCGTCGAGCGGCTGATCCTCGCGGTAACGCGTCGTCATCCGCACGTCGCTGCCCGTGCCCGAGCAAAAGGGGTGCAGCGACACGTCGATCCGCCCGCGCCCGTAGTCGAACCCGAGCCGCTCCGTCACCTCGCGCAGAAACGCCCGCTGCCCTTCGACCGGAAATCCCTTCAGCCGCGCCCCCGCCGCCTGCGCCCGCGCCGCCGCCGGCGACGCCGTGATCGCCCGCATCAGCGGCACGAGCCCCGCCCGCAGTTCGCCGAACAACCGCTCCACCGCCGCCGCCGTCAGCCCCGGGTCGTGCTTGTCCAGCATGTAGTCGTAAGCCCGCCCGCCCCAACCGAGATAGCCGGCCTCGCGCCGCGCGAGTTCGAGATTCTTTTCCAGCACCGGCGCGTAGCCCGCGAAGTCGTCCGCCGCCTTCGCCTTCGCCCACGCGTGGTAGCCGCGGCTCCCCTGCGCCGCCTTCTCGCGCACAAATTCCGCCGGCAGCTTCGTCGCCCGGTCGTGGTTGCGCCGCGCCTGCGCCACGATCGCCCGCCCGTCCGCGTCGAGGTCCGCCGCCTCCAGCTGCGCGAGCAGTTCCCCGATGCGCGGCGCGCTCGCCGCCGCGTGCTGCGCGTCCGCCAGCGCCGCGTGCTGCGCCGCCCGCTGCTCCGCCGCGCCCGGCGGCAGATTCACCTGCTCGTCCCAGCCCAGCAGGTCGCCCACCGTCGCCAGCAGGTGGGCCTTCTGCACGAGTGAAACCAGTTCGGAGAGCGCGGCGGCGGTCGACATAGGACGCGGAAAAGAAACCCGCCCGCCGCCCGAGGCGAGCGCGTTGTCCGCGCCTCGGACCGGCCGCCGCCCGCCCTGCGCGTCTCCCGCCCGCCGCCGCCGGCCAAAAACCGCTTGCCCGCCCCGCGCCCGCCCCCGACACCGTCCGCCGTGGAATCAGCCGCGCCCGCTCCGTCTCCTGCTCCCGCCGCCGCGGGTGGGCTCGCCGCGCCCGGCCCCGCGGGACCACCCGCCCGGCTCTGGACCCTCGACGTGCTCCGCGGGCTCTGCGCCGCGATCGGGTTTCTCAGCCACTGGCACCTCTGGTCCGATTTCACCCCGCGCGGCGCGCTCGAAACCGCGTTTCACCGGCTCGCCACCTGGGCCCACGACGCCGTCGCCGTGCTCACCTG
>JBILLY010000074.1:0-11359 GCA_044375835.1 Opitutaceae bacterium | reverse complement strand
GCCGCTGCCGCCGCGGCCGTCGCCGCCCAAGACGCCTCCGCCCCCGCCAAGTGACGGCCGCGGAAATCCCAAACGCCAAAGTGCCAAAACGCCAAAAAACGCCCCGCGCTCCCGGCCCCCGGGCCCTTGGTTCTTGTCACTTGGACCTTGGTCCTTCCGCCGTCTTTGGCCTTTGGGATTTGGCGTTTGTGATTTCCTCGTCGCGATGAGCCCCGCCGCGCCCGAGCCCCCCTCCGCCTCCGCCCCCGGCGCCGAGCCCTCTGCCGCCCGCGCGGCCGCCGAACCCGCCGCCTTCGCGGTCCCGCGCTTCGCCGTCTCGCGCCCCGTCACGATCGTCATGATCCTCGCGACGATCCTCGTCGTCGGGTTCATCGCCCTCGACCGCATCCCGCTCGCCCTCTTCCCCGAAGGCTACGAGGGCAACCAACTCCACATCTCCGCCCGCTACCCCAACGCCTCGCCCCGCGACGTCGAGGAGAAGGTCACCCGCAAGATCGAGGATATCATCGGCACCGTGCCGAACGTGAAGCGCCTCACCAGCTATTCCTACAACGGCTACGGCACCGTGCGCGTCGAGTTCCAGACCGGCACCAGCCTCCGCGCCGCCTACGCCATGCTCACCGACCGCATGGATCGCGTGAAGCCGCAGCTCCCCGACGACGTCGACCGCATCGATGTCCGCCGCTACGACCAGAACGACGCCCCGATGATGAACCTCGTCGCCACCGTGCCGCCCGGCATGGACGACGCCGCCTACCGCCTCGACAACTTCGTCAAACCCGCCCTCCAGCGCATCGAGGGCGTCGGCAACGTCGAGATCTACGGCACCCAGGCCCGCGAGGTGCAGATCGAGCTGCTCGACGACCGCCTCCGCTCCCACCGCATCGACGTCGGCGCGATGCTCGGCCTGCTCCGCAACCAGAACTTCGCCATCTCCGGCGGTTGGGTCGTCGACGGCGGCCGCAAAATCTACGTCCGCTCGATGGGCCGCTTCGCCACCATCGACGACATCGCCGGCATCATCATCGACAACGAGCGCCGCCTCCGCCTCAGCGACGTCGCCCTCGTCCGCCTCCGCCCGCCGCGCCGCGAGTGGGTTTACCGCGTCGACCGCCAGCCCGCCATCGGCATCCAGGTCACCCGCGACTCCACCGGCAACATCGAGCGCATCAGCCGCGAAGTGCGCACCACGCTCGTGCAGCTGGAAAAACTCCCCCAGCTCGCCGGCGTCCATTTCAACGTCTTCTTCGACCAGGGCATCCAGGTGAAGCAGTCGATCGACAACCTCGCCGACTCCGGCCTCTGGGGCGGCATCTTCGCCGCGCTCGTCATCTACCTCTTCCTGCGCGCGCCGCGCATGACCGGCATCCTCACGCTGTCGATCCCGCTCTCGCTGCTCTGCACCATCGTCGTCCTCTTCTTCATGGGCTGGTCGCTCAACGTCGCGACCATGATGGGCCTGCTCCTCGCCGTCGGCATGGTCGTGGACAACTCCATCGTCATCGTCGAAAACATCTACCGCCTCCGGCAGGAGGGCATGGAGGCTACCCGCGCCTCGATCGTCGGCGCCGGCGAGGTCGGGCTCGCGGTGGTGATGTCCACCTTCACCTCCATCGTCGTCTTCCTCCCGCTCATTTTGATGAAGGGCGGCGGCGACTTCTCCTTCTGGATGCTGCGCCTCGGCGTGCCCGTCATTATTTCCCTCGTCGCGTCGCTCCTCATCGCGCTGGTCTTCGTCCCCCTCGCCGCCCAGCGACTCTCCCGCGGCCGCCAGCACCCCGAGCTGCGCGCCGTCGTCTGGTGCCGCGAGCGTTACGCCGCCGCCCTGCGCTGGGTCCTCACCCACCGCATCGAGTCCCTCCTCGTCGTCGTCGCCGCGATGTGGACGCTCCCCTACGCCCAGAGCAAGATCCGCATGCCCACCGGCGGCATCGGCGGCAGCGGCGAGACCACCATGTGGTTCTTCTTCGACCTGCCCACCGGCGGCGCCATGGAGCGCGCCGACGCCTTCTTCACCCAGGTCGAGGACTTCCTCGCGGCCAACGCCACCCGCTACAATTTCGACCGCATCGAGACCCGCTTCACCTACAACAACGGCCGCATCCAGATCCGCCTGCGCGACACCGCCAGCCCCCACTGGTGGGTCAGCGGCTGGGAGTCGCTCGTCCGCACCGATCTCATGCGCCGCCTCCTCGGCCTTCTCGGCATCCAGCCCAAGCCTCCCCCGATGGACCGCAGCGACATCGAGGCCGACTTCCGCGAGAAATTCAAACTGCCCGCCGGCATCGTCCACCGCGGTCGCGCCGCCGGCGGCGGCGGCGTCACCGACGCCGGCATGTCGATCAACCTCTACGGCGAGGACACGGGCACGCTCCTCCAAATCGCCGAGGAAGCCGTGCAGCGCCTCCGCGGCATCCCCGGCCTCGTCGGCGTCGATATCGACAGCGAGCGCGGCGGCCAGGAACTCCAGGTCCAGCTCGACCGCGACCGCGCCCGCCGCCTCGGCGTCGATCCGCGCGCCGTCTCCAGCGGCATCGGCTACACCATGCGCGGCCAGGAGGTCGGCCGTTTCCCCGGCGCCGACGGCCGCGAGCTGCGCATCTTCGCCCAGCTCGGCGAAGCCGACCGCGCCGGCCTCGACGACGTGCGCAGCATGACCTTCCGCACCGACACCGGCATCGATGTCCCGCTCGAGACGCTCGCCGACCTGCGCGTCGGCCGCACCCTCGGCATGATCCGCCGCGAGGCGCGCCAGACGATGCTGCAGATCACGGCCAAGGCCCCGCGCGCCGACTCGCGCCGGCTCTTCGAGGCGGTCGACAAAGCGATGGCCGATTTCGAGATGCCGCGCGGCTACCGCTGGGACAAGGGCCGCGAGTTCCGCGAAGCCTCCGAGCAGGAGAAAGCCATGAAGTTCGCCGGCCTGCTCGCGATCGTCTTCGTGTTTCTCCTCATGGGCCTGCTCTTCGAGAGCTTCGTGCTCCCGCTCGCCGTCATCATCGCGGTGCCCTTCGCCTACCTCGGCGTGGTGTGGACGCTCTACCTGACCGAGACCCCGCTCGATATGATGGCGCGCATCGGCATCGTGATCTTGGTCGGCGTGGTCGTGAACAATGCGATCGTGCTCGTCGACATGGCCAACCGCCTGCGCGCCGACGGCATGGAGCGCTTCGCGGCGCTGGTCGAGGCCGGGCGCGCGCGCTTCCGCCCGATCTTGATGACCACGCTCACGACGGTCTGCGGCCTGATCCCGATGGCGGTGGGCACGGCCAAGGCGGTGGGCCTGCCCTACGCGCCGCTCGGCCGCACGATGATCGGCGGCCTGCTCGCCTCGACGGTGCTCACGCTGGTGATCGTGCCGCTGTTTTACCTGATGCTCGACGACCTGCGCGAATTCACCGCGCGGGTGTGGACGACGATCTTCGCCAAGGACCCCGCGCCGGCCCCGGGCAGCGGCGCCGCCGCCGGCGTCGGCCGGGCGAGCCGCGCGGAGTAGGGCGGTGTCGCACCGCGACAGGCGGGAGGGCCGGCGCCGCGCGCAGCGCTAGGAGACGCAATCAAAAACACATCAGGCGTAGGCAAACGCAGGCGAGGGCGAAAAAGGCTGAGTAGGAGGCCGTGGTGTGGTCATACCGTGCGGCGATGCGACGGGCGGATTTGAGGCGGGCGAAGGCGTTCTCGACGAGGTGCCGAGAACGATGGACGAACTCGTCGTAGAGGGGCTGCAGGGGTGCGATTGCGACGGCCCGGGATCACCGGCAGATGGCCGGCGGAGCGCAGTCGCTCGCGCCCCCAGTCGGCGACGTAGCCGCGGTCGCACACCACGTGCGCGCCCTTGCCCGGAGGCAGCAACGCGGGGGCCTGTGTCACGTCGTTGCAGTCCCCGCCGGTGACGACGACGCGCACGGGATAGGCGAGCGCATCCGTCAACAGATGAACCTTGCTGGTCAGTCCGCCGCGCGAGCGTCCGACGGCTTGGGTAGAGTAACGGCCGCGCGCCCGGGTCCCGTGGGCATGCACCCGCACATACGTCGCATCCACCGCGTAGGCCTCGCGGTCACGGGCTTCGGCCAACCACCCCAGCACGCGCGCCCAAATCCGCCGCTGCACCCAGCGCCGCCACCGCGGGTAGACGCTCCTCGAGTTCGGGAACTGCGCCGGCAAAAAACCGCCACAGGCAACCGGTGCGCGCCACCCAAAACATCTCCACCAAAAACGGACGATTCTCAGGCCGCGGCAGCCCCCGCCTGACGTTTTTTCGTTCAGCGCAGCGTTGGTTTTCTAGGCCCGCCCACCGGGCATCATCCCGTTCACGCGGAATCAGGCGCCCTTCCTATACGTCTCCGCCCTCGAGTGTTCCGCCCAACCTCCCCATTTTGAAAACGCACGCTGGGCGAGGACCGTGTCGGACAGCACGAAGAACAGCGTCACGGCATGAGCGCCGTTTTGAAAAAGCGTTGCGCCAACGGGTGGACCGGGAACGGCGCGTGAGTCTGGAGGTGCAGCGTGACGACCCAGAGGGCGGCGAAGAACCGGAGGATGGTCAGCGCTTCGCGGCAGACCGCCAGGCGCGGAGGATCGGTGGGAGCGAGCACAGGCATCGCGGTGCACCCGAGGTGAGCGGGGGCCGGAGCTGGCAGCAGTCCATGGTTGGAGCGCTGAGCGCGTGACCGGGGGAAGTGGCCGCTGCCCCGACGGCGAGTGGGCGGGGCCGTGCCCGGGCGATGGGTGCGGCGTGGCGGGCCGGTTCAGCCCGCCGGCACGCAGGGGCGGTCGCGGTGCACGCGGACGGTGGAGGCAGGGTTGTGCACCAATTTGGCCGCGGGGCGGATGGGGCGGCGGACGAGTTCGCCGCCGCAGTTGGCGCAGCGGTAGCCGAGTTTCTCGGACGAGCAGGGGAGGCAGTAGGTGCACTCGAAGGTGCAGATGTAGGCTTCGCGCGAGTCGGGCGGCCGGTCGCGGCACTCGCAGTTGGGACGGAGTTCGGGTGCGATGGAGGTAAGACAGGAGCAGCCGATTCCGACGCCGATGCCGGGTCGGCCCGCGAGCGGTCGAAGCGCGGAACGCGCGGGTTGAAAATGGAAATCCGCGGGGGCCGCGGCCGTTTGGGGGGACGTCGGCGCGGTTGACCCGGGGCTGCACCACACGGCCGTCGCCGCAATTCCCGGCGGCGCCGGAAACGACGACGTGTGCCGTGCGATCCCACTCGATTCGTTTCGTTCCCCCGGCGGTGCCCTCGGCGGGCTGCGCTGCGGGAAGATCCGCCGACGGATCCGTCGAAGGGCGAAGCTCCGCGCGGTTCGCCGCTCGCCGCGCGAGTATGCGGAAGGAAGCAATCCCTGCACCGCGGATTCCGTAACTATTGCCTTGGAAACGTCACGACCGTTGCCGTTCCGGCGCGGGTTTGTCGCACGGGTTACACCTCCTGGCCTCCGATTTGGCACCGAGGCGGTCCAACGTAGGGGGATGCCCTTCGTCTCCCGCGGACTCCTGTGTTGCCTTGTTGGTTCCGGGTCTCTTCTTGCCGCCGAGGATTCCGCGGCGGCGGCATGGCGTCGGTTCTCCGCGCAGTCGGCCCGGGTCTTGCTCGAGGCCCAGCGCGCTCCGCTCGCGTCCGAAGCGCTGCCCGAGGGAGTGGCGGAGCTGTCCTTTCGCGAGTTCTTCTCGCCGGTGGTGGGCGACCGTGGGCCCGAATACACGGCGCGCATGCGGGCGCTCCACGGGCGGCGCGTGCGGATCGCGGGTTTTATGACCAGGGACTTCGTGCGACACCCCGGCGTCTTCCTGCTCACGGGTTGGCCCACGAAAGTCGAGAGTGACGGTTACTGTTTCAACGACGAGCTGCCGCCGGCGACGCTGCATGTGGTGCTCCCGCCGGCTGCGGCCGGCGAGCCGGCGCCCTATGTGCCCGGGCCGATGTTGCTCACGGGCACACTTCTGGTCGGACCCAGCGCCATGCCCGATGGGCGCAACGCTGTCGCTCGGCTGGTGCTGGATGCGCCGAGGGCTGGCGCTACCGGCCTGCTCACCTCGTCGCCGGCGACGGCCAACGGCGCGACGTCGAATCCCTGAGTTTCTCCCTATGCTTATTCCATCGAATCCGATCCGCGCCGCTCTTCTTGCCGGCGCATGCCTCCTGCCGATCTCCGCCGGCGTGGCCGCGCCGACGATCTCGCGCCTCACTCCCCCGAGCGAACTCTTCTCTTTCGGCGACCCCAACCCGCCCTACATTGCGCGGTTCCTGCCGAACCAGCGATTCGACCTCCAGGCGACGGTGCGGCCGGACGCGGGGCAGACGATCACCAAGATCGAATTTCTGATCGGTGGCACGGTGGTGCCCGGCACCGTGACGCTGGCGGCCGCGACCGTCGCCGGCCTGCCCGCGGGCACGACGCTCGGCACCCTTCGGGCCTACAGTTTGCCGACGCCCGGCGTCCGCGTCTTCTCGGCCCGTGCCACCCAGAGCGACGGTGCGGTCGTGACCGCACAGGGGAATTTCGAGATCGTCTCGCTCGGCGCCGACGGCGCCAACTTCGCGAAGGCGAAGAACATCATCTTCCTCATCGGCGACGGCATGGGCATCGCCCACCGCACCGCCGCGCGCATCATGGTCAACGGCGTCTCGCAGGGCAAAGCTCTCGCGCCCCTTGCGATGGACCAGTTCCCCGTCACCGGCATCGTCCAGACCGCCTCGCTCAACTCCATCATCACCGACTCGTCGCCCGGCGCCGCGATCTACGCGAACGGGAACAAGTCGAACAACAATCAGCAGGGCGTCTTCCCGGACGACACGGCGGATGCGTTCGACAATCCGCGCGTCGAGCTGATCGGCGAATACTTTGCGCGCACGCTCGGCAAATCGCTCGGCATCGTGACGACTTCCGACGTTTTCGACGCCACGCCCGGTGCGTTCGGCACCCATACGGCGAACCGCGGTGCAGGCACCGGCATCTGCGACCAGTATCTGGATGAGACCGCCGCGCGCGGCGGCTTGCGCGTCCTCCTCGGAGGCGGCCGCAAATGGTTCCTGCCGAATACCACGCCCGGCTCCGCCAGGGCCGCGGCCAACGACTACGTGCTCCCGGCCGAGCTCGCCACCGCGTGGGGCGTGCCGCGCGGCGCCTCCGACCCCGGCCGCGATCTGCTCACCGATTTCCAGGCCGCCGGCTTCACCTACGTCGCCAACGCCACGCAGCTCCGCGCCGTGCCCGCCAATACGCAGCGGCTCCTCGGCCTGTTCGCGCTCTCGAACATGAACGTCGCTCTCGACAAGATCGGCAAACGCCGCGGCACCAGCACGGTGGTCGATGATTTTGGTTTCCCCGACCAGCCCATGCTCGACGAGATGACCGATACGGCACTTGCCGTGCTCAACCGGAATCCCGCCGGTTTCGTGCTCATGGTCGAGGCGGCCTCGATCGACAAGCAGGCGCACGCGATGGACACCGAGCGCTGGATTCTGGACACGATCGAGTTCGACCGCGCGATCGAGCGGGTCCGCCAGTTTGTCACAGCCAATCCCGACACGCTCGCGATCATCACCGCCGACCACGAATGCGCCGGCGTGAACATCATCGGCGCCTCACTGGTGACCAACGCGAGCCTCACCCAGCGCGCGGGCGCCAACGGCGGCGCCGCGGAACTGCGCAACCCGGTGGTGGGTCTCTACGAGGCCGCCGGCTTCCCGGTCTACAACACGCTGCCGGACGGCTATCCGACATCGACCGATGTCGACCGCAAGATGCTGATCGGCTACGCCGGCAACTCCGACCGCAACGAAGACTGGCTCACCAACGCCCGTCCGCTGCAGGACTCCCAGCAGCCCTTCAACGGCCAAGCTCCGCTCAACACCTATCCGGCCGACCCTACCCGCCGCGATATGGCGGGTGGTTACGCGATTACCGGCCAGGTTCCGGGCTCCAGCGCGGTGCACACGGCGTCGGACATTCCGCTCTCGGCGATGGGTGCGGGCGCCGGCCTCTTCACCGGCGTGATGGACAACACCGATGTCTTTTTCCGGGCGATGCAGGCGGCGTTGGTGGGTGCTCCGTCGGCCGTGCAACCGCGTGCGGTTGGCCAACGCACCAGCGTCGACCGGCTCGTCAATATGTCCAACCGCGCCTTCGTCGGCAGCGGGCAGAATCAGATGATCTCCGGTTTCGTGATCGACGGCACGCAGCCCCGGCAGCTCCTCATCCGTGCCGTCGGCCCGGCTCTCGCCGGCTACGGCGTCTCGAGCCCGCTCGCCGATCCGGTGCTCACGATAACCAACGGCGCGGGCAACGAGATCGCGGCCAACGACAACTGGGAAAATGCGGCCAACTTGAACGCGCTGCGCAGCGCCACCTCGTTGGTCGGTGCCTTTGCGTTCGGCGCCGGCAGCCGGGATGCCGCGCTGCTGATCACGCTGGCGCCGGGCTCCTACACGGTGCAGGTCGCCGGCGTGGCCGGAGCGACCGGCACGGCGTTGCTCGAGATCCACGAGCTGCCTTGAGCGAGCCGGATCCTCGGTCGTCTCCGCGCGCCCGCGCGTCGTGGCGCGCGGCGCTTTCGTCGCGCCTCCGGAATCTTGCCGGATGGGTCCTCCTCGCGCCGCCGGTTCTGCTCGCTTGGCGGCTTCCGTTTGCGCTGCCGCGGATGGCTGCGACCAGACCGGCGGTGGATTGGCACCTTTCCGCACCGGCGGTGCGTGTGGGCGCTTGGGCGGTGGCGGTGCTCGGTGCGCCGCATGCCCTCGCGGGCGCGACGACGTATGTGCAATCGCCCGAGAATCCCGTTTCCGGGTCGGTCGGCGCGCCGCTTTCCCTCGGCTTCACCATCACCGGCGCGCCGATACCGCCGAAGTCTTTTCGCGTGCGCGGCGTGTTGCCCCCGGGACTGGCCTTCGCGCCGCCGGGCGTGATCGACGGCTTCGTCAACACCCGGAGTCCCGCTGTCACCGGGCGCCCGACGGCCGCCGGCGACTACACGCTGCTCGTGCAGGGCTACAGCGAAGAGAACGGCGGCGGACACACCAACAATCTGCCGCAGGAAATCCGCTTCCGCATCCTTGCGGCCGCGGTCGCCGGCGCGCCCGCCATCGTCTCGTCTCCGGCTTCGCTGGCGCTCAACCCGGGCGACCGTCTCCTGTGGTCGATCGTGGCGACGGGCGATCCGGCGCCCGCCTACCAATGGCGCCGCAACGGCAGCGATCTGCCCGGCGCAACCGCCGCGCAGTTCACGTTGGCCCGCGTGAGCGCCGCCGATGCCGGCGAGTATACCGTGAGAGTGACGAATTCGGCCGGTTCGACCACGAGTCTGCCCGCGACGCTCGGCGTGGGCTCCGGCTTCGCGCGCCGCGCCGCCAATCTGTCCGTGCGCGTGCGGCTTGTCGCGGCGCAACCACTCACCGCGGGGTTTGTGCTGGAAGGTCCGGCGGCGAGCACGGTGTTGGTGCGCGGCATCGGGCCGGCGCTGGCAACTTTCGGCGTGGCGGATGCGCTGCGCCGGCCGCGGCTTGCGCTGCTCTCCGCGGGAGGCGTGAAACTCGCGGAGAACGGGGGGTGGCCAGCGATGCTCGCCCCGCTCTTCGGCGAAGTCGGTGCCTTTCCGCTCGCCGAAGGCAGCGCCGATGCCGCGTTGACCCTGACCCTTCCGCCCGGAGCCTACACCGCGCAGCTCTCCGCGCCCGAGACGGAGGGCGGCGAGGCGCTGATCGAAGTATATGTGTTGCCGTGACCGCGCGCCTTCTGACGGCACGACCGCGGAAGTCATGAATGCCTCGAGTGGAGTGCCCGGCCGGCCGACGTGCCGGCCAGTCGATACGGCGGGTCGGCAGTCGGAGCCGGATTGCGCGCATCGCTTCCGTTCCGCGTGAGCGGACACCGCGGATCGGTCGATCCCGCGCTCAGTCGACCTTCAGGCCGCGGGCTTCGAGGGTGGTGCCGAGTTCGCGTTCGTAGGCGGCGCGCGCGCGGCGTTCGTCGGCGAGGGCGCGGGCGTGGCTGCTTTGCGCGCCGGCCAAAATCTCCTGCGCCTGCAGCACGAGAAACGTGCTGCTCGTGCCGGCGGTGAATTTCTTCTGCTCCGCGTCGAGCGACTGCTGGGCGAGATCGAGCGCGTGGCGCGTGGCGGCGACGCGCTGGCGGGTGGTCTCGATCTGGCCGGCGGCGGCGGCGACATCGATGGCGGCTTCCTGTTCGACGCGCACGGCGTCGGCCTCGCTCTGGCGCAGGCCGAGCTGGGCGGCGCGGGCGCGACCGCGGCCTTCGGCGAAGGTGAGCGGCACGGTGACGACGACGCCGGCGCTGTAGGCGCGGGCGTCGCGGTCGCGCACCTGGCGGCGGGCGGTGCCGAAGTCGGCGTCCTGGCCGTTGTAGCCGTAGCTGCCGACGAAATCGACGCGGGGGAGCAGCTGGTTTTGCGCGAGGGTGGCGCTGTGGCGGCGGCGGGTGACGCCGAGCTTGGCGGCCTGGAGATCGGGGCGGAGCGCGAGGGCGCGCTGGAAATCGGCGGCGGCGTCGACGGTGAGCGGCGGCGCGGGCGGGAGGGTTTCCAAGTCGAGCGGCACGGCGGGGCCGACGAGCGCGGTCTCGCCGATCAGCTGGCGAAGCTGGTTTTCGAGATCGGCGGCGGAGCGCTGGGCGAGGAAGACGTTTTCCTCGCGGCCGGCGAGGCGGGCGCGGGCCTGGAGGACGTCGGCATCGGAGATCTGGCCGATGCGGTTGCGCTTCTCGTTCTGCGCGACGAGCTCGGCGGTGAGGTCGCGGCTGAGGCGGGCGATGCGGACGCTTTCGCGGGCCTGGGCGACGCTGTTGTAGGTGAAGACGACGGAGGTGACGGTATCGATGACGGTCTGGCGGTGCTGCCAGTCGGCGATGGCGCGGTCGGCCTTGGCGATGCGCAGGCCGGCGAGGGTGGCGCCGAAGCCGAAGCCGCGGAGCAGGGGCTGTGTGACGGAGAGGCCGCCGAAGGTGACGAAGTCGTCGCTGAAACGATTGAAGGTGCCGCGCTGGTTTTCGGCGGTGGCGCCGAGGCTGTAGGTGGCGCCCCAGGGGGTGAGGCCGCCGAGGGAGAGGGCGTAGTCGTCGGTTTGGATGCGCGTGGCGGCGAGGGGCGCGACGGCGCCGGGCGATTCGGATTCGCCGTAGGAGCGGCGGAAAGTGAGCGCGGGGTCGAAGCGGCCGGTCTCGGCGAGAACGTTGGCGCGGGCGATCTGCGGGGTGAAGGCGCTGACCTTGAGCGCCTGGTTTTTCTGGAGGGCGAGGCGGATGGCGTCGTCGAGGGTGACGAGGGCGGCGGAGGCGCGGGCGCCGAAGGCGAGGGTGACGAGCGCGAGCGCGAGCAGCGTGCGGTGGCGCGGGCGGGGCTGGGGCTGCGC
>JBILLY010000875.1:0-2730 GCA_044375835.1 Opitutaceae bacterium | reverse complement strand
AGTGGGCGTGGATGCGGAAATCGACCGGGCCCTCGCGGCCGCGAAGGCGCGCGAGGGGGCCGGTGAGGTCGCGGTCGAAGACGGACGCGGCGAGGCTGCGGGCGGCGGCGAGGGCGGGGCCGGTGGCGGCGGGATCGGTGGCGTCGGCCTCGACGAGGACGGCGGGGCGTTCGCCGCGGAGGAGGCGGCGGGTGAAGTCCTCGGGGATGTTGATGACGAACTGGACCTCGCCGAGTTGGAGCAGGCGGGCGGCCTCGGCCTCAGTGGCGGCCTCGCGGGTGATTTTGAAATACTCGCTCTGGCGGAGGGCGGCGACGAGGGTGCGGGCGAAGGGGCCCTGGTCGGCCATGCGCAGGGCGGTGGGCAGGTGGCGCGGGTCGGAGTTGATGGCGAAGCCGAAGAGCGTGAGCTGCAGCAGCGGGATGCCGACCATCATGCCGAAGGTGACGCGGTCGCGCCGCATCTGGATGAACTCCTTCAGCACGATGGCCCAGAAACGCGGGAACGAGAAACGGCTCATGGGGCGGGCGCGGCGGGCGGCGCGGGCTTGGCGGCGGGGCCGGCGGCGGCGGGCGGGGCGAAGTTGTCGCGGGCTTCGCCCATGAGGCCGATGAAGACGTCCTCGAGGCCCGCTCGTCCGCGGGTCCAGGTGTGGGCACCGTCGCGCACGGCGGCGATGGCGGCATCGAGGGCGCGCTCGTCGCGGCCGCTCACGTGGAGGGTGTTGCCGAAGGCCACGACCTGCTCGGCGCCGGGGCGGCCGCGGAGGGCGGCGGCGATGCGCGGTAGTTGGGGACCCGATACGGTCCAGGTGACGAGGCCGGCGGAGGCGACGACTTCGTCGACGGTGCCGCTGGCGAGGAGGCGGCCGTAGGCGAGGTAGGCGAGGCGGTGGCAGCGCTCGGCCTCGTCCATGTAGTGGGTGGTGATGAGGACGGTGAGGCCGTCGGCGGCGAGGCGGTGGATCTCGTCCCAGAATTCGCGGCGGGCCTTGGGGTCGACGCCGGCGGTGGGTTCGTCGAGGAGGAGGAGCTGCGGCTCGTGGAGGAGGCAGGCGGCGAGGGCGAGGCGTTGTTTCCAGCCGCCGGAGAGCTGGCCGGCGAGCTGGTGGCTGCGGTGGGCGAGGCCGAGGCGTTCGAGGCTGCGGGCGACGGCGGCGCGGCGGTCGGGGACGGCGTAGATGCGCGCGATGAAGTCGAGGTTTTCGCGGATGGTGAGGTCCTCGTAATAGCTGAACTTCTGCGTCATGTAGCCGACGTGGCGCTTGATGGCGGCCTGCTCGCGGAGGACGTCGTAGCCGAGGCAGGTGCCGCGGCCGGCGTCGGGGGTGAGCAGGCCGCAGAGCATGCGGATGAAGGTGGTTTTGCCGGAGCCGTTGGGCCCGAGGAAACCGAAGATCTCGCCGCGGCGGACGCGGAGGTCGACGGCGTCGACGACGGTTTTGTCGCCGAAGCGCTTGGTGACGCCGGCGACGTCGATGGCGAAGGGGCTCATCGGTGAAATCTCAAAGGCCAAAGGGCCAAACGCCAAAGCGGCGAAGGGCGGGAGGCGGGCGATGGGCAATCGGCGAGAGGCACTGGCGTGCGGGGGAGAGGTGACGGGGGGAGCGGACCGGGCGGATCAGGGCGCGCGGGTGACGTCGGCGGGCTGGCCGGGGTGGAGCGCGGGCGCGGCGGCGGGGTCGAAGGCGGCTTCGGCCATGAAGACGAGCTTGGCGCGGTTGTCGCGGTTGTAGAGGACGGGCGGGGTGTATTCGGGTCGCGGAGACAGGTAGACGACGACGGCGTCGAGCGGCGCGGGGCGGCCGGTGAGGGCGACGCGGACCTTGGTGCCGGGGGCGAGGGCGGCGATATCGGCCTCGGGCACGAAGAAGCGGACCTTGAGGTTTTCGGGCGGGAGCAGCGCGACGGCGGGTGAGCCGGCGGGGACGAATTCGCCCTCGCGGAAGAGGGTGTCGTGGACGAAGGCGGCGCGCGGGGCGGTCTGGGTTTTCTGGGCGACGGCCCAATCGGCGCGGGCGAGGGCGGAGGCGGCGGCGGCGGCCTCGGCCTCGGCGACGGCGAGGGCATCGGTGCGGGCGCCGAGCTGCGCGGTGTCGAGGCTGGCGGAGAGTTCGGCGATGGCGCGGAGGTTGCGCTCGTGGGTGAGGCGGGCGCGGTCGTGGTCGCCGGGGGCGAGCACGCCGGAGGCGAGGAGTTTGGCGGCGCGGCCGAGGTCGAGTTCGGAAAGGGTGGCGGCGGAGCGGGCCTGGGCGAGGCGGGCGTCGAGGGTGGCGAGTTCGGACGGGCGGCTGCCTTTGCGCAGGTCGGCGAGGCGGGCCTGGGCGGCGCGGAGGCGGTCGGCGGCTTCGCGTTGGGCGGCGGTTTCCGCGGCGGCTTCGAGGGTGAAGAGCGGCGCGCCGGTGGCCACGCGGGTGCCGCGGGCGACGGCGAGGCGATCGAGGCGGCCGGCGAGCGGGGCGGCGATGTAGACGAATTCGCCCTCGAGGTAGCCTTGCCAGCCGGCGGGTGGGGCGGGCTTGCAGCCGGCGAGCGCGAGGAGCGCGGCGAGCAGGCCGAGGCCGGCGGCGCGGCGGGTGGGCGCGGCGACGGTGGCGGGAGGACGGGGGCGGTCAGCGCGGGAAGAGTTTTTCATAGTGTTTCCGGCCGGCGTGGGTGAGGAGACCGCCGAAGAACTGGTCGATGCCGGCGGCGATGACATCGCGCGGCGGGAGGCCGAGGCGGTCGAGGG
>JBILLY010000873.1:0-2731 GCA_044375835.1 Opitutaceae bacterium | reverse complement strand
CCGACGCGGCAGAACATCTTCGCGGTGGCCTGGGGTGCGGGCGCGACGGGCGACGCGGTGCACACGCAGGGTGCGGCGGCGGGCAACGACATCGTGCGCCAGTCGATGACCTACGGCGACCGCACGCGCGGGACGACGGCGGCGGTGCTGCGCTACGTGCACGACGGGAAAATCTACAAGTTCGACGCCAACGTGAATTTCTCCCGCAGCTGGGACGAGCGCGAGGACATCGCCAACGGCTTTTTCCGCACGGTGGGCACGGTGCAGGCGGGCAGCCTGATCGTGCGGGCGGACGGGTTCGACGGCATCTACAACCGCCGCGCGCCGCGGCTGCGGGTGACCACGCGCACCGGCCAGGCCTTCGATCCCTACGACAACGCGGCGCTCACGCTCGGCAATCCGACGAGCCAGCCCAACGAGATCACGGCGGACCTGAAGAACATCGCGGCGAACCTCGCGCGGCAATTCCCGCTCGCGGTGCCGACGACGGTGAAAGTCGGCTTCACGGTCAACCGGCAGCGCAAGGACAACACCTCGACGCTGAAGACGTGGACCTTTGCCCCGCCGGCCAGCGTGAGCCGCCTCGCCGGGGCCCACGACCTGACGAACGAGGCGCTCTCGCGGCAGTCGTTTTTCAACGACACGCTGCGCCTGAAGTGGGTGAGTCCGACGAAATACTACGAGCTCTTCAAAGCGAACCCCGCGTGGTTCACGCTCAACGAGGCGGCGGCGCACCAGTCGGCGGTGACCAACTCCAAGTATTTCGAGGAGACGATCTCCGCGGCCTACGTGCGCACGGACGTGAAGTTTTTGGACAACAAGCTCTGGCTCGTGGGCGGGGTGCGCTTCGAGAAGACGGACGACCGGGGGGAGGGACCGCTCGACGACCTGCGCGCGACGTTCCGGCAGGATGCGAGCGGCAATCTGCTGCGGGACGCGGCCAACCGGCCGATCCCCGTGACGACGGATGCGCTCGCGACGGCGAAGCTCCGCTACACGGAGCGCGGCGCGAAGGCCGAGCGGGCCTACGACGGCTACTACCCGAGTTTCAACGCGACCTACTACGTGACGGACGAGTTCGTCGCGCGCGCGGCATTTGCGCAGACGATGGGGCGGCCGAATCTGAGCGAGGTGATCCCGGGCATCACGGTGTCGGATCCGGCGGTGACCTTTCCGACCGCGACGGTGGTCAACGCGGGCCTCGAGCCGTGGACGGCGGACAACTACGATCTCTCGTTCGAGAGCTACAATTTCAAGGGGGCGACGGTCGCGTTCAGCCTGTTCCGGAAGGACGTGAAGAACTTCTTCGTGCAGACGCAGACGCCGGCGACGCTCGCGCTGCTGGAGAGCTTCGGGCTCAACGACGATTACCTGCCCTACACGATCATCACGAAGACCAACGGCGGCAACGCCCGCGTCGAGGGCTACGAGGCGAGCTGGCGGCAGTCGCTCTACTTCCTGCCGGCCTGGGCGAAGGGCTTCTCGATGTTCGGCAACGCGACGATCTCGAAGATCAGCGGGCCCAACGAGCGCGACTTCACGCCCTTCGCGCACAAGAATCTCAATTGGGGCCTGAGCTACGTGCGCCGCTCGTTCTCGTTCCGGTGGAACGTGGCCTACGCCTACAAAGTGTCGGGCGCGGCGGTGGCGGCGAGCGCGACGGTGCCGGCGGGGACGTTCTCCTACGTGGCGCCGCAGATCACGCAGGACTGGTCGTTCGACTGGCGCTTCTCGAAGCGATTCACGGTCTACGGCGGCGCGCGCAACTGGAACGGCGCGAACAAACGCACGGAGCGGTCGGGCCCGGGCGCCCCGGCGTGGACGCGGCCGCAGTCGTATCAGAATTTCGGCACGCTGGTGACCTTCGGGCTGCGTTCGCAGTTCTGAGGCGGCGTGAACCGGAGGAGACCGCGCCGTGATGAGCACCATTGAATGCCCACCGCGGGCGGGCGTCCTCGCAAGGACGGCGAGGTGGCTGGCGGGCGGTGCGGCGGCGGTCGCATGGCTATTGGCGTCGGTTGCCGGCGCGGACGCGGAGGCGGCGACGGCGGAGAGTTTCGGCCTGCGGCTGCGGCCGGCGCCGCGGGATGTCGCGTCGATTGTTCAGCCGGTGGTGATCCGCGAGGCGCCGACCAACGAAACCTGCCTCGTTGCGCGGCGCGACGGCACGCTCGAACTCTATGCGATCGGGAAACCCGCCAGCGATACGGCGACGGTGATGCGCTCGCGCGACGGCGGGCTGACGTGGACGGAGCCGGAGACGGCGTTTCGGCTCAACACCAAGGCCTACTACGCGATCCAGGTTTTGGAGGCGCGGGATGGGACGCTGCATGCGGTCGTGCACGATTTCCGCGAAGGTCCAGGCGGCTATCGCGGGCGGTTGTGGGAAGTCTATTACACGCAGCGGCCGCCGGGGGGCGAGTGGGCGAAGCCGCGCCTCATCGTGCCGGGCTACATCGGATCGATCCGCGGCTTCGTGCAGCTGGAGTCGGGCCGCCTCGTGCTCGCCGTGGCACGGGCGATACCGGACCGGATGGAAGCGCCTAAGTCGGGGCCCGATCTCGGCTGGCACAACACGTTTGTCTATTTCTCCGACGATGCCGGTGCGACGTGGCGGGAGTCGCCGGATCAGCTCACGCTCGCGCTCAACGGCCCCAATGCCACGCGCTACGGCGCGATCGAGCCGGCGTTGCTGGAGCTGAAGGACGGACGCCTGTGGATGCTGGTGCGC
>JBILLY010000645.1:0-3565 GCA_044375835.1 Opitutaceae bacterium | reverse complement strand
TTCCGCTAACCGCGCGCTCTCAGCTCTCAGCTCTCAGCTCTCAGCTCTCAGCTCTCAGCTCTCAGCTCTCAGCTCGCCACTCCCAGCTCCCAGTCCATGCACATCCGCTTCACCAAAGCTCCGCCCGCCGCCGCCGCCGATACCCTCGCGTGCATCCGGCCCGACGGCAGCACCACCGTCGGAGCCATGAAGCGCCAGGGCATCTTGCCGCACGAGGCCTTCCACTTCGTCGTCGAGACCGCGCTCGAGTGGCACGACGCCTTCTTCGGCCGCATCGCGCGCGGCGCGGCGGTCGACGCCACCACCGAACTGCTGCACGGCAGCCGCCACCCCTGGGAAAAGATGACGCAGGCGCAGCAATGCGAGGCGCTCATCGATTGCCTCCAGGCCGACCAATGGGGCGGCGCGACCGACCCCGCGTCCTTCGCCGAGTCGCTCGTCGCCGCGTGCCGCCGCCGCGGCGTGCCGCCGCCCGCCGACATCCTCCCCGCAGACCTCGACCGCGTGCGCGCCGCCCTGCGCGAATTCGGCGCCGCCTGGCGCCCCCTCGTCCCCGGCCACTCCCTCGAGCGCACCTTCGGCTCGTGAACACTCCCGCCCCTCTTGTCCTCGCCGAGCCCGCCTGGCGCGCCCGCGTCGCCGCGCACGAGGCCCGCGTGCGCGCCTGGACCGACCCGCACCAGGCCCGTGCCGCCCGCGGCGAAAAACACCCCGTCTACGATTTCCTTTTCACCTACTACGCGTTCCGCCCTGCCTGGCTCCGCCGCTGGCACCCGGGCCCCGGCCTCGCCCTCGCCGGCCCCGGCGCGCAGGAGTTTCTCCGCTGGCCCGAGTATCGCCCGCAGCCCGAAGGTAGGGCCGGCTCGCCGAGCCGGCCTGAGTTCCAGCTCCCGCCCGCTCCCGCGCCATCCGCCTCCGACTCCACCGCGCGACCAAGCTCCTCCGCCGCCACCGCCCTAGCCGCCCCGCCAAGCTCCGCCGCCGCCGCCGACACGACGCCCCCCGACACCGCGACCGCACCGGATGACTCCGCCGCCCCCGTCGCTCTCGCCGCCGCCACGTTCCCCGCGCACCGCCGCGCCTTCGTCGAGTGGCTCCGCGGCCTGCTCGCCGACATGCAGACGCGCCCCGCCTTCTTCGGCTGCTACGGCCTGCACGAGTGGGCGATGGTTTACCGCCAGACCCCGGAGGAGATCCGCCACAACGCCTGGCCGCTGCGCTTCCCGCCCGCCGAACTCGCCCGCATCATCGAAAACTCCGCGGTCTGCTGCTCGCACTTCGACGCCTTCCGCTTCTTCACCGCGCCCGCCCGCCCGCTGAACCGCCTCCAGCCCACCCGCACCGACACCGCCCAACTCGAGCAGCGCGGCTGTCTCCATGCCAATATGGACCTCTACAAGTGGGCCTTCAAACTCGCCCCCTTCACGCCCGCGGAGCTGATCGCCGACTGCTTCGAACTCGCCCGCGATATCCGCGAAGTGGATATGCGCGCCAGCCCCTACGACCTGGAGAAACTCGGCTTCGCCCCGATCCCGATCGAGACCCCCGCCGGCCGCACCGACTACGAGCGGCACCAGCGCGCCTTCGCGGCCCGCGGCGAACCCCTCCGCGCCCGCCTCCTCGCCGTCTGCGCCTGGCTGCTCGCCGCCTGAGGCCGGCGCCCGCCCGTCCGCCACCGGCGGCGACCGACGCGTCCGCCGCGCCAACTCGCGCGCCGCCGTAGCCGCGACCGCGCCCGCACCCCGCGTCACCCGCCCGCCCGCGGCCTCCCCTTTCACCGCACTGCGCTCCCCGCCGCACCCGGCGCGACTCGCGGCCGCGCCTCGCCGCCCGCGCTCTTCGCCTTTCGGCCCACCCCC
The DNA here is from genome assembly GCA_044375835.1 of Opitutaceae bacterium. Taxonomy (GTDB): domain Bacteria; phylum Verrucomicrobiota; class Verrucomicrobiia; order Opitutales; family Opitutaceae; genus ER46. Next base: position 1,706 of record JBILLY010000645.1, on the reverse strand, counting down.
GGCCGGCCCATACCGCCGCGCGCGTTTTTCCGGCATCCTGTGCCCGTCGACCGCGCGCCGCGCTCCGCGCCACCGCCGGCCGGCACCAATCCGTCGGCAACAAAATCAAAACCTCCCGCGCACCCGCGCCTCCTCCCATGCAACTCGTCATCGCCTCCTCCTCCGCTCCGGTCCAGCCCACCTGGCACCGCTTCTTCGGCACGCTCGCCCTCGGCGCCGTCTGCCTCCTCGGCACCGTCGCCGCCTTCGCCGCCCAGCCCGCCCACCTCGCCAAGGGCCTCCAGCTCGCCGACGAAATCGGCGCCCTCCAGGACCAGGGCATCTTCACCGACACCGACGGCACCCCGCTCAACCGCTACGGCGGCAGCTGGGGCAGCACCACCGACGCCTCCTATATCCGCTTCCTCGATACCGCCGCCGCCGTCCGCCCCGCCAACAACACCCGCTGCGCGCCCTTCGTCACCCACCTCCTGAAGACGGTCTACAACTTCAGCTGGAGCGCCTACACCTTCACCGACCCGCTCACCGGTGTCGTCAAATCCTCCGCCAGCCCCGCGCCCTACCAGATGATCGCGCTGCTGAACGCCGGCCAGGGCTTCGCCTCCAAGGTCACCCGCCTCGACCAAGCCCAGCCCGGCGACGTCCTCCTCTGGGCCCAGGCCGGCACCGACGAGAAGGACCACGCCATGCTGATCGTCTCCGTCCGCCTCGGCTCCGCGAAGCCCTACCCCTCGTCGCACAGCGCCGCCAAGGCCGAGTTCGCCGGCACGACCTACTACGAGGTCGAGATCCTCGACAGCTCCTCCAGCCTGCACACCGCCGACTCGCGCCTCGTGCCCGTCAACGGCACCGACACCCACATCCCCGGCCTCGGCACCGGCACGATCGGCGTGCTCGTCGACGCCAACTTCGCCATCGTCGGCGTCACCTGGAGCCTCCCGACCTCCGACTACGTCGCCAAGCGCACCGGCTGGCTCAACGGCCTCCACGACCGCCTCAAGCTCAAGCCCGCCTACGCCATCGAGATCGGCCGCCTCCCCGCGATGGTCTCCGTGCTGCCGTAATCGGCCATCCCCGACATTCCGTCCCTTCAACCCAGCCGCCGGCGCCCGTCGCCCGCGGCTTTTTTGCGCCCTCGCCCCGCTCGCCCACCCCTCGCGTATCGCCCCCACCCCTCCCCCATCACCTATAACCCATAACCTATCACCCCCTCCCCCCTCTCCACACGCCACGCGTTTCTCATCACTCGTCACGCATCACTCCTCACTGCCCAGATCGCCCCCATCTGCCAAAACTCCGTCAATCTCCGCCCCCACCCGCTTCTCTCTCGAATCCGCCGCGCTCCGCTCTACCCCGGGCCCATGCCTACGCTTGCCGCTCTTGCCGCGACGGCCTCGTCCGAAACACCCACCGCGCTCCAGCGCCTCCGCGAGATTCCCGCGGACTTCTGGTGGCGCATCGCCCTCATCGTCGGCCTGCTCATCGGCGCCGTCGTCCTCGCGCGCAGAATTGCCAAGGTCGACAAAGTCTTCCTCACCGTCGGCGTCTTCCTCTTCGCCACCATCATCGGGTTCAATTGGGTCTACGAGCGCAACGAACCCCGCTGGGCCTCCCCCGCCGTCCAGTGGCTCGCCATGTTTTTCCCCACCAAGGGCAAGGTCTGACCGCGCGGCGCGAACGCCGAAACCCGATCCGCAGCCAGCGCC
>JBILLY010000177.1:0-7818 GCA_044375835.1 Opitutaceae bacterium | reverse complement strand
ACTCCGCCCCACCCACCCGCCCCGCTCACCCTTCGCCTTTCACCTTTCACCTTTCACCTTTCGCCTTCCGCCTTCCGCCTTTCGCCTTTCGCCTTCCGCCTTTCGCCTTCACCGCCCACCCGCCGGACGCACCGGCGCACCGCGCTCCCGTCATAATTATCACCGCCGCGAGAATCGGGTTGGTTTTCCCCTTCCTTCGCCTAGGAGTCATCCCTTCACCCGACTCCCTCGCCATGGCTAAAACGCACTCCGACATCGGACTCATCGGCCTCGCCGTCATGGGTCAGAACCTCGCGCTCAACATCGCCGACCACGGCTTCAAGATCTCGGTTTACAACCGCACGGTCGAAAAAACCGACCAGTTCGTCGCCGAGAATCCCAACACCCCCGGCGGCCTCGTCGGCACCAAGACGCTCCAGGAATTCGCCGCGTCCCTCGCCAAGCCCCGCAAGGCCATCATTCTCGTCCAGGCCGGCAAGGCCACCGACGCCGTGATCGACGGCCTCGTCTCCGTCTTCGAGCCCGGCGACATCATCATCGACGGCGGCAACGCCCTCTGGACCGACACCATCCGCCGCGAAAAGGCGCTCCGCGAAAAAGGCTTCCGCTTCATCGGCTCCGGCGTCTCCGGCGGCGAAGAAGGCGCCCGCTTCGGCCCCGCCCTCATGCCCGGCGGCGATCCCGCCGCCTACAAGGAACTCGAGCCCATCTGGAACGCCATCGCCGCCAAGGTCGACGCCAAGACCGGCCGCCCGCTCGTCGGCGCCGCCCCCGGCAAACCCATCGTCGGCGGCGTCCCCTGCGCCACCTACATCGGTGAAAACGGCGCCGGCCACTACGTGAAGATGGTCCACAACGGCATCGAGTATGGCGACATGCAGATGATCTGCGAGGCCTACGCGCTCATGCAGGGCCTCCTGAAGATGAAAGCCCCCGAGATGGGCGCCATCTTCTCCGAATGGAACCAGGGCATGCTCGGCTCCTTCCTCATCGAGATCACCGCCGACATCCTCAAGCAGAAGGATCCGATGACGAAGAAGCCCATCGTCGACGTCATCCTCGACACCGCCGGCCAGAAGGGCACCGGCAAATGGACCTCCGTCAACGCCCTCGACATGGGCGTCCCCGCCCCGACGATCGCCGAGTCCGTCTTCGCCCGCTGCATCAGCGCCGTGAAGGAAGAGCGCGTCGCCGCCTCCAATATCCTCAAGGGCCCCTCCAAAAAATACAAAGGCTCCAAGAAGGCGCTCATCGCCGCCATCCACGACGCCCTCTACTGCTCCAAGATCTGCTCCTACGCCCAGGGCTTCCAGCTCATGCGCGAGGCGCAGAAGGAATACAAGTGGACGCTCAACTTCGGCGAGATCGCCCAGATCTGGCGCGGCGGCTGTATCATCCGCGCGGTCTTCCTCCAGAAGATCACCGAGGCCTACCAGCGTAACCCGAACCTCGCGAATCTGCTCCTCGACCCGTATTTCAACAAGACGGTGAAGCAGGCGCAGGAAAACTGGCGCAAGGTCGTCGCCCTCGCCGCCGAATGCGGCGTCGCGGCGCCCACCTTCTCGTCGGCCCTCGCCTACTACGACAGCTACCGTTCGGCCCGCCTCCCGGCCAACTTGCTCCAGGGCCAGCGCGACTACTTCGGCGCCCACACCTACGAGCGCACCGACAAGCCGCGCGGCAAGTTCTTCCACATCGACTGGCCCGAAAAGGGCCGCCCGCAGCTCGAGATCAAGTAAACGGATACGCACCCTTCGCGCGTTCCCGCGTCCTCCTTCCAGCCGCGCCGACCCACGGCGCGGCTTTTTTTGCACCCGCGTCGCGCGGAGCGATCCCCTCCCACGGCGGGGCCCGCGCCCCGGCCTGCCGCCCCACGGGTCAACCGACCGCGGCCTCCGTCCTCCCCGCCGCCGCGGCAGATCGGCGCAGCGCAGCACCATGCCACCCTGCCTGCCGTCTGTCGCCCCCCGCGTCCGATGTGCCGGGTCCGCCTTGCCGGAAATCCCGCGCCGCCGAACAACCGCCGCCGCCTCAAACACCCCCTTGAGCCGCGCCCAATTGGACATACTATCTGGTCATAATTCTTCCTGGAAAAATCCTAAGAATTTGTTTATCAACATATCCATATCTTCAATTAGCTTACTTATCTGGTCATAACGATGGCCCGCCCAAGCACCGTCGCTCCCGCCGACCTTCGCCTGCGCTTGCAGGCGAATGGCCCCGCCAGCGCCAAGCACCTGGCCGAAGCCGTCGGCGTGGATCGCCGCACGGTGCAACGGGCGCTCACCTCGCTGGGGTCCGAGATCGAGCAGCTCGGCAAGACCCGCAACACCCGCTACGCCGCCCGCCGTGCGATTCAAGGCCAGTCAGGTCCTCTGCCCGTTTCCCGCTTCGGCCCCAATGGTGTCGCCCATCAGTGGGCCTCGCTCACTCCGCTCCATGGCGGCTCTCGCGTGGAATGGGCCTCTCCCGCCTTGCGCCCCGATTGGGCCGATCAGGTCCACGACCACGCCGGCTTCTGCGACGGCTTGCCGTTCTTCGTGGCGGATCTCCGGCCCCAAGGATTCATCGGCCGCGCGATCGCGCGCCAGCTCCCCGCCGCCTTCGGCCTCCCGGAAGATCCGCGCAACTGGAGCGACGACCACACCTTGATTTACCTCCGCGAGTGGGGCCACGACCTGCCGGGCAATCTGGTCTTCGGCCACACCGCGATGGCGCGCGCCCTCCACGCCCCGCGCACCACGCCGGTTCCCGCGGATGACCGCGCCAACCGTTACCCGGCTCTCGCCGACCACGCCAACGCGGGCGAAACCGCCGGTTCCTCCGTGGAAGGTGAACAGCCCAAGTTCACCGCTTGGCTGCACTCGCCGGCCAACGCCGCCGCGCGCGCCGTGCTCGTGAAGTTCACCGATCGCCTCGACACCCCCACCGGCCGTCGCTGGGCCGACCTGCTCGCGGCCGAAGCCCACGCGCTGAGCCTGTCCACCTGGTCTTCGCGCGCCGATGCGGAGTCGGTGGCGCCGCACATCTGGGATTTCGGCGCCCGCCGCTTCTACGAATTCGAACGCTTCGACCGCGTGGGCGCGCACGGTCGCCGCGGCGTCGTGTCGCTGCGCGCGCTGCACGATGCCGGATTCACCGGCGCCGACACCCACGACTGGGCCGTCGCCGCGGCCGGCCTGCACGCCCGCGGTTGGATCGGCGCGGCCGACCTTCACGCCGTGCGCCTGCGTCGTCTCTTCGGCCGGCTGATCGGCAACACCGACATGCATTTCGGCAACCTGAGTTTTTTCCTCGAGCCCACGCTGCCGCTCGCCCTCGCCCCCACCTACGACATGCTCCCGATGCTCTGGGCGCCGCGCCCCGGCGACGCAACCCCTGCGCCCGCGTTCGCGCCGCCCGAGCCCATGCCCAACGAACTCGAACTCTGGCCAGAAATCGCGCCGCTGGCGGTGCAATTCTGGGCGCGGGTCGAAAGCGACGCCCGGATCTCCGAAGATTTTCGCGCGATCGCCGCCACCACCCAACGCGCCCTGCAAGCCCTGCGCGCACGCTTCGGCTGACCGCCGCGAAACTGGCGCAACGATTCCCGCCATCCCGCCGCGGCCGATCCGCGTGGTGGCAGGCATCCCTGCCCGCCCTTCGTCGCCCCACGCCGCGCCTTGCCCCGCCCGCACCTCTCGCCAATTTCCGCCGCCATGCCGTTGCTGACCATTGTCCCGCCGATGCCGGGCGCCGAGCGCCGCTTCAAACCCTTCGTCGACTTCGTCCACGCCTCGGGCTGGGAGACGGAGTTCGTCCGCCTCGACTGGCCCGCCCGGCGCCCGCCGTTCGGCGCGACGGAGATTTTTCCACAGGTCGACGCCCAGACCGCGGGCAAGGTCGTGCTCGGTTTCTCCCTCGGCGCGCTCTACGCGCATCTCGGCGCGTTGCGTGCCCGCCACCTGATCCTCGGCTCGATCTCGCCCTTCTTTCTGGAAGACGACGACGAGCCGGAGCGCTGGATGATTTCCTACCGCGCCGGCAACGCCGCCACGCCCGCCGACGTCCTCGTGGGCGCTCTGGAAGACGCCCAGATGCACCGCCGCGCCACCGCCGTCCGCGATTTCTACCGCCAGCCCACCTACACCGTCGTCCCCGACGCCGAGCACGAACTCTGGCACCCCAACTATCTCGCCGCGATCAAGTCGGCCCTCGATCGCGTCGGCGCGTAGCAGTCGTAGCCATCCCACCGCCCCCCCCAAAGCCCGACCCTGACCGGCTACTCCACAGCGAGTTGTTGGGCGGCAACCAAAAGCCAGCGGCATCGAATGCTTCGCGGTTCTCGCACGAGCGAGCCTTCGCGGTCTTGGCAGAAATACGCCATCGTGCTGGACCCACGCGGGGGGGACGTCGCACCCGAATCGATCTCCAAACCCTTACTGCGCCTACGCGACGTTTCCGTGAGATATCTAGTCTCAGGCTGCCGCCGCGCTCACTCCCCGCACCGCTCCCCGCCGCACTTTTCCAAGCACTGAGTGAGCGCGTCGCGCAAATGCCCGAGCGCGCGCTCGACGTTGGCCCGCTCCGCCGGCGGCACGCAGCCCAGCAGGCTCGTCGCATGCGTGTCGGAGCGCTCGCTCAGCTTGCGCTGCTCGCTCCTCCCCTTCGCCGTGAGTTCGACGAGCAGGCTGCGTTTGTCGGCCGGGTTGTCGGTCCGTTTGATGAGACCGCCGTCCTCCATGCGCACGAGCAGCCGACTCGCCCACGTCTTTTCCAGACCCATCTGCTCGGCAAACGCCTGCACGGTCAGTCCCTCGTGCTTCGCGACCAGCATCAGCGCTTCGCACTCCTTCGCCGTCGCCTCATCGCAGCACCCCGTCACCTCCCGCTGCGCCTTTAGATACAAGCGCACGACATCACGGAGGGCGGCATCAGCTTTGCGGGCGGTGGAGGCGGCGACAGGCATCGGGGGGGAAATGGACGGAGGCGGCCCGGACGGTAACCGCCGCGCCGCTCCGAACTCAACTCGCTGTTGCGCTCAACCCGCGCAGCACGCCGAGCGCGCCTCGGCCGGCGCCGCCTCGCACCCGCAGGCCGGGCCCGCCGCCGCCGGCTCCGCGTCGGCCGCGGGAATCCCGCAGCAACCGCCCGTGAGCGCGCCGACCCGGCGCTCCGCGGCTTTGCACCGCGCGCGATCCGCGACGACTTCGACCCGCAGCCGCCCGTCGACGGACGCCACGCGCTCGACCGCATGCAATGCCGCCGGCCGACCGCCGAAGCTCGCGTAGATCCGCGCTTCGACGTCGCCCGCCAGTGGCAGCTCCGTCTCCACGCGACCGACGATCTTCAAAAACTTCGCGGCCGTCATCGCCACGCGCCCCGGGATCAGGCCGGCCCCGGGCGGCACCCAGAGCTCGAACTGCGACTCCGCCCATCGGTGCGTCACTGCTCCGCAATCCATCGTCTCGTAGGCGACGCGTTTGACCTCCGTGAGGTGGTAACCCGGGTGCAGACTTTCGGAGCCGGCGCGGAACTCTACCGGCAGGTTCGGCTGGGCCCGGAGGGCCGCGAGGAAGGAGGATGTTTTCATATTTTCGGTCGGAATGGGTGGCTTCCGACTTGGTTGCTACCAGCAACCATCTCCATTTGGTTGTCAATAGCATCGTTTGTTCTCCGCCGCCGTCCTCGGATGCGCTTTACCGGTCGCAATGCCCCGCGGACTCCCTCTGTCCCTGCCCCGTGCGGCGGCCCGCCGCCGCCGGCTGCCCCTACCGCCCTTGGGGGGCCGCGCGCTACAGCGTCGGCCACCGTTCCCTCCCGTGGATCCACCCTTCGCTGCGCGCTAGGGCCGCCTGCGCCGGGGCCGGGGGTCGCCCGGACAGTCCGTGCGCCGCCGCACGCGCACTCGGCACCGCGAGCAGCGCGTCGAGCGCATCCGCATCCGCGGCGTGGGCGTCGGCCGCGGCGACCTCGAACCACGGCAACCGTCGCCGCAGTTCACCGAGCAGAGCGCCCCGCACCGCGCGGCTCTCCGCCGTAGCCTGCTTGTAGCTCTGCGCGGCGTCAGGCCCCACGCCGCCAGGCTCCCGGCCGGATATACCTCAAAAAACGCCCGTCCCCGCTGCGATCCGTCACGCCGTGCCGCCGGAGCAACGCCATCGCCCGCATCGCCGGCAACGCGATGCGGTCGGACGCCACGCTCAACGGCCGCGTCTTCGTCCGGCGCGCGATGTCCGGATCCGTTTCCCGCAGCATCAGCCCGTCGCGCTACGTCGCGGTCCACTCGGTCGCGGTCCATGCGCCCACCGCCGCGACAAACGGTTCCGGCCAACCGAGCGGCGCATCGATCCCGACCACATCCGCCGCCGCGATCAACGCATCGAGCCGGCGGTCGTCGCAGCCCAGGTGCGGCGGTCCCGCCACGGCCCGCTGCTTCTCCCACCGGATCGCGCACGCCGCCCTGCCGCGCGGCATCGACGAGAGATCGATCCCGAGCGTCGTCATCGCCGCCGCGCGCTTCGCCGCGTCCCCGCGCCCGCGAACCGCGTCGCCCGGCCTCCGCCCCGTTCACCCCCGCGCCTGCTCATGCCACCTCCGGCCGCGTATGAAACTTCTCCTCCGCCAGCCGCGTGAACGCGTGCATCGCGAGCCCCAGCTCAGCAAACGAATCCGCCTCCGTCGCGTCCACCGCCCCGGTTTCCAGGCGCCGCAACACCCGCCGGAACCGCTCGTCGAGCGCCCGCTCCTCCGCCGTGTCGCCCAGTGCCCGCAGCAGCACCCGCACCGTGTCGGCCTGCCGCCGCGCCTTCTTCACCAGCCGCAACGCCGCGGTAAACGTGATGCGCCCCGCCGCCGCGTCCTTGAACACCCCGCACTCGAATCGCCGGCATTGTCCGGGCCGCTCCGCATAGACCGCGCACCGGCAGTCCGCACCCAACGCCGCGCAGGGCTGCCGAAACCGCACCACCCGCTCCGCCCCGCGTGACATCGTCACCGGCAAGCCCGCCGCCCTAAGCCGGCGCGCGTCATCCTCCGGCCCGAGCTGCACGTGGCCAAAAAGCGAACCGTCGCAGCACAGCCCGCAGGCGAGGCAGAGTTTTTCGGCGGCGTTCACACCCGCAACATGCACCGGCCCCGACCCCGGAGCGCAAGCCGGCGTTCGCATCCGCGCCGCCCCGCCCCGCGCCGCGCGCCCCGTCCGCTCCAGCGATCCCACCGCGCCCACCCGCTCCGTCCGCCGGCCATCCCCTTCCGCTCCTACCGGCCTCCGTCGCCGCATCCGCTCCACCGTCCGCCGCGACGCACCGGCACAACCGTCCACCCGCCGCGTCGCCACCTGTCCGCCGACGCCGCGTTTCCGCGTCGCTCCGACCATCGCCGGGCCCCACCGTCGCGCCATGTCCGCCACCGTCCGCGCCCTCGAGCCTGCCGACTTGCCCGCGGCCCTCGCGCTGTGGGTCGACACTCCGGGCCTCGAACTCGCCGAGGGCGATTCCCCCGCCGAACTCGCGCGCTACCTCGCGCGCAACCCCGGTTGCAGCTCCGTCGCGGTCGTCGACGGCCGGCTCGTCGCCGCCGTGCTGGCCGGCCACGACGGCCGCCGCGGCCTGCTTTACCATCTTGCCGTTCATCCCGCCCACCGCGGACGCGGCCTCGGCCGCGCCGTCGTCCGCCGCTCCCTCGATGCGCTCAGCGCCGCCGGCCTCACCCGCGCCCTGCTGCTCGTCGCCGCGGACAACCCCGGCGGCCGCGCCTTCTGGCTGCGCGAGGGCTGGGACGAGCTCGAGTTTGCGCGCCCCTTCGGCCGCGACCTCTGATCACGTCTCGCTCCGGTTG
>JBILLY010000073.1:0-11417 GCA_044375835.1 Opitutaceae bacterium | reverse complement strand
CGATCCGCCGATGGAAGCGGCGCTCAAGGGCGCCGCGCAGATCGGGTTCACGCTCGTCTCGCTAACCGTCTCGCTGATCGCGGTGCTGATTCCGCTGCTCTTCATGGGCGACGTTGTGGGCCGCTTGTTCCACGAGTTTGCGATCACGCTGGCGGTCTCGATCCTGATCTCGCTCGTGGTCTCGCTCACGCTCACGCCGATGATGTGCGCGCGCATGCTGCCGGAGCCGGAGCCGCATGCGGCGGCCCACGCCAAGCAGGGGTTTCTCGACGGCGTGATCGCACGCTACGGCACGATGCTCGACTGGGTGTTGCAGCACCAGCGGCTGACGCTGGCGGTGACGGTCGGGACCGTGGCCCTGACGGCCGGGCTCTATGTGATCGTGCCCAAGGGTTTCTTCCCGGTGCAGGACAACGCGGCCATCCAAGCCGTGACCGAGGCGCCGCAGTCGGTCTCGTTTTCCGCCATGGCGGCGCGGCAACAGGCGTTGGCGGCCAAGATCCTGGAAGATCCCGCGGTGCGCTCGCTCTCGTCGTTCATCGGCGTCGACGGCACCAACGCCACGCTCAACAGCGGGCGCATGCTCATCAACTTGAAGCCCCACCACGAGCGCCGGGAGACGGCCTCGCAGATCATCGACCGGCTGCGCGTCGCGGTGCGCAGCGTCGAGGGCATCGCGCTCTATCTCCAGCCGGTGCAGGAGCTCACCATCGAGGATCGCGTGAGCCGCACGCAGTTCCAGTTCACGCTGACGAGCCCCGACGAGGAATTGCTGCACGACTGGGTGCCGAAGATCATCGCGCGCCTGCAGGACCTGCCGCAACTGGCCGACGTCGCGAGCGACCTCCAGAACCGCGGGCTGCAGGCCTACCTCGAGATCGACCGCAACGCCGCGAGCCGGCTGGGCGTGACGGTGGCGGACATCGACGACGCGCTCTACAGCGCGTTCGGCCAGCGGCAGATCGCGACGCTCTTCACCCAGGCGAGCCAATATCGCGTGGTCATGGAAGTGGACCCGCGGCTCGCGGGCGGGCCGGAGGCGCTGACGACGATCTTTGTGCGCACGCGGGCGGGGCGGCCGGTGCCGCTCTCGGCCATCGCGCGGGTGAGCGAGCGTCCGACCACGCTGCTGATCAACCACGTGGGCCAGTTCCCCTCGGTCACGATTTCGTTCAACCTCGGCGAGCGCGCTTCGCTCGGCGAAGCGGTGACGGCGATCGAGCGCGCGGCGTTGGAAATGGAGCTGCCGCCGGCGGTCGAGATGCGTTTCGAGGGGGCGGCGCGTGCGTTCCGGGCGTCGCTCTCGAGCACGCTCTGGCTGATTCTGGCCGCGGTGGTGACGATGTATATCGTCCTCGGCGTGCTCTACGAGAGCAGCATCCACCCGATCACGATCCTCTCGACGCTACCGTCGGCCGCGGTCGGCGCGCTGCTCGCGTTGTGGATCACGGGCCGGCCTTTGGACATGATCGCGATCATCGGCATCATTCTGCTGATCGGACTGGTGAAAAAGAACGGCATCATGATGGTCGACTTCGCGCTCGAGGCCACGCGCCGCGACAAGCTTTCGCCGACCGAGGCGATCAAGCAGGCGGCGTTGCTGCGCTTCCGGCCCATTTTGATGACGACGCTGGCGGCGCTCTTCGGCGCGTTGCCGCTGATGCTGTCGAGCGGCTCGGGCGCCGAACTGCGGCAACCGCTCGGGCTGGTGATGGTCGGCGGTTTGCTCGTGAGCCAGGTGCTGACGCTGTTCACCACGCCGGTCGTGTATCTCTACTTCGACCGCGTGCGCCAACGCATGGAAGCGCGGCGCAAGAAGCCCGCCGCCGCGGCGGGGAAACTGCAGCCCGTGCGCAGCTGAGCCATGAATCTCTCGCGTCCCTTTGTCCGCCGGCCGGTGGCGAGCACCATGATCGCCGTGGCGCTCGTGCTCGTGGGCGCGCTCGCCTACGGGCTGCTGCCGGTGTCGCCGCTGCCGCAGGTGGACTTTCCGACGATCCGCGTGAGCGCGTCCCTTCCCGGCGCCAGTCCGGAGACGATGGCGGCGAGCGTGGCGGCGCCGCTGGAGCGCGCGCTCGGCGGCATCTCGGGCGTGGCCGGCATCTATTCCGACAGCCGGCAGGGACAGACGAGCATCACGCTGGAATTCGACCTCGGGCGTGATCTCAACGGCGCGGCGCGCGATGTGCAGGCCGCGATCAACGCCGCGCGCGGGCAACTGCCGGCGGGCATGCCGGGCAACCCGACCTTCCGCAAATCGAACCCGGCCCAGGCGCCCATCATGGCCCTCGCGCTGAATTCGCCGAATCTGGAACCGGGCAAGCTCTACGACTTGGCGGCCACGGTGCTCGCCCAGAAAATCGCGCAGATCAACGGCGTGGGCGAGGTATCCGTGGGCGGCAGCTCGCTCCCCGCGATCCGCGTGCAGCTCAATCCGCACGCGCTCTCGGCCTACGGCATCGCGCTCGACGAGGTGCGCCGCGCGATCGGCGCGACGAATTCCCTGCGGCCGCGCGGCGCGGTCGAACTGGGCGACCGCCAGTGGGAAGTGCAGCTCAGCGGGCAGCTGCGGAAGGCCGAGGACTACAACAGCCTCGTGATCCGTTACCGCGACGGCGCGCCTGTGCGGCTGGGCGATGTCGCCAAAGTCACCGAGTCGATCGAGGACCGCTACAGCAGCGGCTTTCACAACAACCGTCTCGCGGTCGCGCTGCTGATCAGCCGGCAGCCGGGCGCGAACATCATCGCGACGATCGATGCCATCAAAGCGCAGTTGCCGGCCCTGCGGGCGCTGGTGCCGGCAGACGCGGAGCTCGACGTGGTGATGGACCGCTCCCCGGGCATCCGCGCGACGCTCTACGAGTCGCAGCGCACGCTGGCGATCGCGGCCGGACTCGTGATGCTCGTGGTGTTTCTCTTTCTCGGCAGTCCGCGGGCGGCGTTGATCCCGTGCCTCGCGATTCCCGTGGCGGTGATCGGCACCTTCGGGGTCATGTATCTCTACGGATTTTCGCTGAACAACCTGTCGCTGATGGCGCTGATCGTCGCGGCGGGCCTCGTGGTCGACGACGCGATCGTCGTGCTCGAGAACATCACCCGCCACATCGAGCGCGGCCTGTCGCCGCTGCGGGCGGCGATGCGCGGCTCGGGCGAGGTCGGGTTCACGTTGCTGGCGATGAACCTCTCGCTCGTGGCGGTGTTCGTCTCGATTTTGTTCATGGGCGGGCTGGTGGAGAAACTGTTCCGCGAGTTCTCGATCACGCTGGCGGCGGCGATGATGGTCTCGCTGCTGGTGTCGCTCACGCTGACGCCGAGTTTGTGCGCGCGTTGGCTGGCGGCGCGGGAAACGGAGGAGCCGGGTTGGTTCCGCCGGAAGACCGACGCGGCGTTCGAGCGGCTGAAGCGCGGCTACGCCCGCTCGCTCGGCTGGGTGCTCGGGCACGCCACGCTGATGCTGATCATCTTTGTCGGCACCGTGGCGCTGAACGTGGTGCTCTACGTGACGATCCCGAAGGGGTTCTTGCCGATGCAGGACACGGGCACGTTGCATGGGTTTGTCCGCGGGGACGACGCGTTCTCCTACCAGGTGATGCTGCCGAAGATGGAGATCTTCCGGAAACACTTGCTGGCCGATCCGGCGATCGCGGACGTGATTGGCACGGCGGGCGGCGCCTCGGGCCTGAGCAACGCGCGTCTCACCATCCGGCTGAAGCCGCTGGCCGAGCGGAAGGTGTCGGCCAACGACGTGGTGAACCGCCTGCGGGCGACGGCGCCGGCGGTGGCGGGCGCGCAGCTGTATCTCTTCGGCGCGCAGGACATCGATCCGCCGCGCATGTCGGACGCCACCTCCTACGACCTCACGTTGATGACGGCCGATCTGCAGGTGCTCCGGATGTGGGCGCCCAAGGTCGTGGCGGCGTTGCAGGAGCTGCCCGAGTTGACCGATATCAACGGGCCCTCGGAGGGCGGCACGCAAAAGGTCTCGCTGCAGATCGACCGAGAGGCCGCGCGTCGCCTGGGTGTGGATACGCAGATGGTGTCCTCGGTGCTGAACAATTCCTTCAGCCAACGGCAGATCGCGACGCTCTACGACCGGCTGAACCAATACCGCGTGGTGATGGAGCTGGAGCCGCAGTATACGGCCGATCCGAGCGTGCTCGACCAAGTGCAGGTGATCGGCGCCGCCGGTGAGCGCGTGCCGCTCTCGGCGTTTACCCGCTACGACTATTCGCTGACCGACGACCGCGTGCGGCACCGCAGCCAGTTCGCGGCGGAGAACATCGGCTTCGCGCTGGCGCCGGAGGTGCCGATCGAAGAGGCGCTGCTGGCGATCGACCGGGCGATGGCGGGCATTTTCCTGCCCACCGACGTGCAGTATCGGCTCTCGGGTTCCGCGCAGAATTTCCAGAAGGCGCTGCAGTCGCAGCCGCTCTTGATCCTTGGCGTGCTGGTGGCGGTGTATCTGGTGCTCGGCATTCTTTACGAAAGTCTGATCCACCCGCTCACGATTTTGTCGACGTTGCCGTCGGCAGGCCTGGGCGCGTTGCTCACGCTGCGGCTGACCGGCACCGAGTTCAGTCTGATCGCGTTGCTGGGGATGTTTCTGCTGATCGGCATCGTGATGAAGAACGCGATTTTGATGATCGACTTCGCGATCGCGACGGAGCGGCGCAACAACTCGACGCCGCGCGAGGCGATCTTCGAGGCGGCGCAGCTGCGCTTGCGGCCGATTTTGATGACCAACATGGCGGCGCTGCTCGGGGCGTTGCCCCTGGTGCTCGCGAGCGGGGAGGGCGTCGAGATGCGCCGGCCGCTCGGACTGGCGATCGTAGGCGGGCTCGTGGTGAGCCAGTTGCTCACGCTTTACACGGTGCCCGTGGTCTACCTCTGGCTCGACCGCGTGCGGCTGCGTTTCGCGCGGCACAAGCCGAAGGTCGAGGGGCCGGTCGGCGAGCGGGCAACGGCGTGACGGGGTGACGGCGCGTCGGAGTCGCACCGAGTGATCGGGTGCGGCGGCCGCGGACACGCCCAAGAAAAAGCCGCGACCTCGGGAGGTCGCGGCGGTGAGGGTGCGGCCGCGGAGCGGCGGGATCGTCGCGCGGGAATCAGGTCAACGTCACGCCCTTGGCCTTGGCGGCGCGGAGGAGGGCGTCGGCCATGTCGGACGGGGTCGTGGCGACCTCGATGCCGCACTCCTGGAAAACGGCGATCTTGGCGGCGGCGGTGTCCTCGGCGCCGCCGACGATCGCGCCGGCGTGACCCATGCGGCGGCCGGCGGGAGCGGTGGCGCCGGCGATGAAGCCGGCGACGGGCTTCTTGCAGTGGGCCTTGATCCAGCGGGCGGCTTCGACCTCGGCGCTGCCGCCGATCTCGCCGATCATGATGATGCCGTGCGTCTCGGGGTCGTCGTTGAACATCTTGATCACGTCGAGGTGCGACGTGCCGTTGACGGGGTCGCCGCCGATGCCGACGCAGGTCGTCTGGCCGATGTTTTTCGAGGTGAGCTGGAAGACGGCCTCGTAGGTGAGGGTGCCGGAGCGGGAGACGACGCCGACGTGGCCCTTCTTGTGGATGTAGCCGGGGGCGATGCCGATGCGGCAGCCGCCTTTGGAGTTTTCGCCGGTGCCGGGCGTGACGAGGCCGGGGCAGTTGGGGCCGACGAGGCGGGTGCGCTTGCCGCCCATGGCGCGTTTCACGCGGACCATGTCCTTGACCGGGATGCCTTCCGTGATGGCGACGGCGAGATCGAGGTCGGCGTCGACGCACTCGAGGATGGCGTCGCCGGCGAACGGGGGCGGGACGAAGATCGCGGAGACCGAGGCGCCGGTGGCGGCCTTGGCGTCGGCGACGGAGTTGAAGATCGGGACCTTGTGACCGCCGTGCTCGAAGAACTGGCCGCCCTTGCCGGGCGTGACGCCGGCGACGACCTGGGTGCCGTAGTCGAGGGAGAGCTTGGTGTGGCGGGCGCCGAATTCACCGGTGATGCCCTGGATGAGGATCTTCGTTTCGGGAGTGATGAGAATGGCCATGGGAGGAGCCGCGCCGTGCGCGGCGGTTTAAGTTTTAAGTTTAAGATTAAGAGGGGCGGAGCGAAGCGGTGTCGGCTTCTTCAACTTCAACTTTGCGCTTCAACTCGCACGAAGCGTGTCAGGCGGCGACGAGCTTCACGATCTTCTGGGCGGCGTCGGCCATGGTGTCGCCGGAGACGAGCGTGAGGCCGGAGGCGGCGAGGGTGGCCTTGCCGGCGGCGACGTTGTTGCCTTCGAGGCGGACGACGAGGGGGAGCGTGAGGCCGACTTCCTTGACGGCTTCGACGATGCCCTGGGCGATCACGTTGCAGTCCATGATACCGCCGAAGATGTTCACGAGAATCCCCTTCACGTTCTTGTCGCCGAGGATGATCTTGAAGGCCGCGACGACCTGGTCCTTGGAGGCGCCGCCGCCGACGTCGAGGAAGTTGGCGGGCGTGCCGCCGAAGTGCTGGATGATGTCCATCGTGCTCATCGCTAGGCCGGCGCCGTTGACGAGGCAGGCGATGTTACCGTCGAGCGCGATGTAGCTGAGGTTGAACTTGGAGGCCTCGATTTCCTTCGGGTCCTCCTCGTTGAGGTCGCGGAGGGCGACGATCTCGGGGTGGCGGTAGAGGGCGTTGGAGTCGAAGCTGACCTTGGCGTCGAGGGCGAGGACGTCGCCGGTCGGGGTGGTGATGAGGGGGTTGACCTCGACCATGGCGGCGTCGGTTTCCCAATACATCGTGTAGAGGTTGCGGATCAGCTTGGCGGCGTTCTTCGCCTCGACGCCGGTGAAGCCGAGCTTGAAGATGAGGTCGCGCACCTGGAAGTCGGCGAGGCCGTAGGCGGGATCGACGACGACCTTGTGGATCTTCTCGGGCGTGTCGTGGGCGACCTTCTCGATTTCGACTCCGCCTTCCGTGGAGGCGACGATGACGGGCTTGGAGGACGCGCGGTCGAGGAGGATGGCGAGGTAGTATTCCTTTTTGATGTCGCTCGCGACGGTGAAGTAGACGGTCTGGACCTTGCGGCCGGCAGGGCCGGTTTGGATCGTGACGAGCGTGTGGCCGAGCATGTTGCCCGCCATGGCGAGGGCGTCGGCCTTGGTCTTGCAGAATTTCACGCCGCCCTTGAAGCCGTTGGTGAAGGTGCCCTTGCCGCGGCCGCCGGCGTGGATCTGGGATTTCACCATCGTCGGGCCCTCGGGGAGGGTGGCGAGGGCGGTGGCGAATTCCTCGGCGGTCTTGGCGGCGGCGCCCTTGGGGACGGGCACGCCGTATTTTTCGAAGAGCGCCTTGGCCTGATACTCGTGGATGTTCATTTGGAAAAGAAAGGGGGCGCGCAGTTAGCCAGAGGTGCGCCGGGGGAAGCACGCAAAAAAACCGGGCGTGGGTTGCCTGAAAATGCGTGCGGACTGCCCGTCCGGCAGCGAGGAGACGCGGGTGTCCGGTGAGCGGGATTGCCTTTCACCCGGGCGGTCCCACGCTCGGCTCCGCATGCAATCGCACGAGGTGATGAGGGAGGTTTTGAAGAAGACCAGCGCCAAGCAGATCTCGGCCGACATGAGCCTGTCGTTGTCGCTGATCTACAAGTGGGCGGAGCCGCCCGAGGACGACAGCGGGAGCGGCGCGAGCAGTCCGCTGGACCGCGTGGGCCAATTGATCCGCATCACGGGGGACATGCGCATCGCCCAGTGGGTCTGCGAGCGGGCCGACGGTTTCTACATCCGCAACCCGCACAACATGCCGCCGAACCAGGCGCTGATCCCGGTCACCAACGACATCGTGCAGGAGTTTGCCGATATGCTGGCGACGATCGCGAAATCCTCCGCCGACAGCGTGATCTCCAAGGACGAGGCGAAGACCATCCGGCGCCGCTGGGAGGAACTGAAGTCGGTGACGGAAGGTTTCGTGCGCGCAGCGGAGGGCGGCAACTACGGCTCGCCCCCGAAAATGGACGACAAGGCCTGATCCGGTGCCCGGCGACGGGCGCGGCGGTCAGGCGCCGCCTGCCGGTGGAACTCATCCGGCCGGCGCGGAGGATTCGCCGGCGAACAGTTCAGAGCAGCTGCCGGGCGAGGAAGGTCGACTGCAGCCCGGCGACTTCCTTGAGGCCCTTCTGCGCGAGGCCGACCAGACTCGTGAGTTGGTCGTGCGAAAACGTGGCTTCCTCGCCGGAACCCTGGACCTCCACGAACTGGCCGCGGCCGGTCATGACGACGTTGAAGTCGACCTCGGCGTCCTTGTCCTCGACGTAGGCGAGGTCGAGCAGGTCGCGGCCGCCGAAGACGCCGACGCTCACGGCGGCGACGGAGTCGGTGAGGGGATTCTCGGCGAGTTTCTTGGCGTCGAGGAGTTTTTGGACGGCGAGGCGCGCGGCGACGTAGGCGCCGGTGATGGCGGCGGTGCGGGTGCCGCCGTCGGCCTGCAGGACATCGCAATCGAGCCAGAGGGTGTTTTGGCCGAGCTTCTGGAGGTCGATGACGGCGCGCAGGGAGCGGCCGATGAGGCGCTGGATCTCGATGGTGCGGCCGTCGACTTTGCCCTTGGAGCTGTCGCGGGCTTTGCGCTCGAGGGTGGAGTAGGGGAGCATCGAATACTCCGCGGTGAGCCAGCCGCCGGGCACGCGCTGCTGCTTCATCCAGGTGGGGACGTTGGGCTCGATGGTGGCGCCGCAGATCACGCGGGTTTGGCCGAACGAGACGAGCACCGAGCCGGTGGCGTAGGGCGCGATGTTGGGTTCGAAGGTGATGGGGCGGAGCTGGTCGGCGCGACGGCCGTCGGCGCGAAGGGCGGGAGTGGGCATGGGTGCGAAGGGAGCCGGGCGGCGCGGCGCGACGCAAGGCGCGAGTCGGGAGCGGCGAGCGGGTGGAAATCCGGCGGCGCAGCGGCGACCGCGCGGGACCGTGGGCGGCGGATCGAGCTGCGGCCGGCGCCGGGGAAGCCGGCGCCTCAGCGCTCCTCGCGTTCGACGGGCTTGATGCGGGTGGCGGGCGGTTCGACGGGCTGCTTCGCCATGTAGGCGATGAGCTGTTCGTTGAATTTCTTCGCCGGGTCGTGGCCCATTTTTTTCAGCGCCTGGGTCAGTGCCGCGACCTCGACGAGCCGGGCGATGTCGCGGCCCGGGCGGACGTGCAGCTCGATATGCGGCACCTGTTGGCCGAGAATCGGGTAGAAATTTTCATCGAGGCCGGTGCGATCCTCCTCCGCGCCCTCGGTCCAGATCTTGAGCGTGACGACGAGGTCGATGCGCTTCTCCATGCGCACGGATTTCACGCCGAACATTTCCGCGATGTTGATGATGCCGATGCCGCGGACCTCCATGTAGCCGAAATACTGCGGGCGGCACATGCCCTGGAGTTCGCGTTCATCGATGAAGCGCGTGTGGACGTAGTCGTCGGCCACGAGCGAATGGCCGCGCTCGATGAGGGCGAGGGCGCACTCGCTTTTGCCGACCCCGGAGGCGCCGCGGATCATCACGCCCACGCCCTTCACGTCGAGCATGGTGGCGTGCTCGTAGCCGCGCGGCGCGAATTCGTTGTCGATCGCGAGCGTGGCGAGGTTGATCCAGTTCATCGTGATCATCGGCGTGCGGATCAGCGGCAGGTCGAGTTCGGTGGCGACGGCGAGCATCGCGGGCGTCGGCTGGTAGTTGCGCGTGAGCACGAGGCAGGGGATGCCGCGTTTGACCATTTTCTCGAAGATGTCGCGCTGCTGGGCCTGGGCGAGGGTGCGCAGGTAGGTCATCTCGGCGGCGCCGAGCACCTGCACGCGGCGATGGGCGAAATATTTGAAGAAGCCCGTGAGCGCGAGGGCGGGTCGGTTGATGGTGGCCTCGTGGATGATGCGTTGCAGGCCGGCTTCGCCGACGAGCAGCTCCATCTTCAATCGTTCGCGATAGGTGTCGAAAAAATGGGCGACGGAAAAGCCGTGGATCTCTTTTTGCATGGGGCGGGAGGAGAGCGATAGACGCTGGGCGCGCGGCGGGAAGCCCCGAATTGCGGGCGCCGGGCGCGGGCGGACCGCCGCGCCGGCGCGGATTCAGAGATTGAAGCCCTCGCCGAGGTAGAACTTCCGGGCGAGCTCGTCGTTCACGAGAAAATCGGCCGTGCCTTCGCGCAGCACTTTGCCCTGGTGGATGAGATACGCGCGGTCGACGATGCGGAGGGTCTCGCGGACGTTGTGGTCGCTGACGACGATGCCGATGCCGCGGGCCTTGAGCTGGAGAATCATCTTCTGCACCTCGGCGACGGAGATCGGATCGATGGCGGCGAAAGGCTCGTCCATCAGGAGGAACTTCGGGCGGGTGACGAGAGCGCGGGCGATCTCGAGACGGCGGCGCTCGCCGCCGGAGAGTGTGAACGCTTTCTGCTGCGCGACATGGCCGAGGTGGAGTTCGTCGAGGTGCTCCTGGACGCGGGCGCGGCGCTCGCGGCGGGGCACGCCGACGGCTTCGACGATGGCGAGGATGTTTTCTTCGACGGTGAGTTTGCGGAAGACCGAGGCCTCCTGCGGCAGGTAGCCGATGCCGTGGCGGGCGCGCTGGTGCATGCGCAGGCGCGTGATGTCCGCGCCGTCGAGGTGGACGCGGCCCGCGGTGGCGGGGACGAGGCCGACGACCATGTAGAACGTCGTCGTCTTGCCGGCGCCGTTGGGCCCGAGCAGGCCGACGATCTCGCCGGCGCGGAACGAAACGCTCACGCCGTCGACGACGGTGCGGGGACCGAAGGTTTTGACGAGGCCCTCGGTGCGGATCTCGGATACGGCGGGCGGGGCGGACGCGGGAGCGCTCATTTCGGGGCGACGGGGGAGGGCGAGGGCGGGAGCGGGACGGAGACGGCGGCGGGGGCGTCGGTTCTGGCCGGAGCGTCTGCGGCCGGAGCGGCGGTGGCGGGGCCGGCGGGCTTTTTCTTGTCGGGGACTTTCTCGTAGCCGAGGTCCTTCAGGGCCGGAAGCGTGGTCTGCGGACGCGAGGCGCCCTCGCCGACGACCTCGGCGCGGCGTTCGCCGCGGTGGAGGATCATCTTTTCGCCGGTCTGCGACCAGCCGTCCTTGGTGCCGCGGATGACGGGATTGCCGGTGAGGATGACTTTGTCGTCGTCGGGCAGCACTTCGGCGCGGGTGCAGGTGGCCTCGCGGTCATCCTGAATCAGGCGCACGCGCCCGGTGGCGACGAGGGAGCGAAGTTTCTCCTGTTTGCCGACGGTGGCCTTGGGGTCGCCGCCGCGGCGGGCGATTACGACGAGCTTGTCGCAGGTGAGCTTCAGGTTGGTGGCGGTGACCACGACGTTGTCGAGATAGGTGAACGTGGTCTCCTTGTCGGTGCTCACCATGTCGAAGCGGTCGCTGGTGATGACGGTGTCGACGGGCGGCGGGGCGGCGGGGGCCTGGGCGGGGGCCGCAGCGG
>JBILLY010000870.1:0-2745 GCA_044375835.1 Opitutaceae bacterium | reverse complement strand
AAGGGATCGCTGGGCGGGGCGCCGGCGGCGGCTTTGGCGACGGCCTGTTCGGCGAGGCGCTCGAAGCCCTCGATGTCGGTGATGACGCCGGTGTCGATCAGCTCCTGGGCGAACGACATGAGGTCGAGGTCGCGGCCGAGGACGGCGCGGACCTGATGGCATTGTTGCCGGGTGTAGAGGCCGTGGTCGATGCCGAGGCGGGCGAGCCAGCGGAGGTCGTCGTTCATGCGGGGCGGAAGTGGGGCGGGAGGATTGGAGCGGGGGCGCCGCAAGCCAAGCGCGAAGGCGGCGCGACGCGCGAGCGCGGGGATTCGTCCGCGTCGACGGGGGCGATCGCGGCCCGGGCGGCGGGCGGGGCGGAGGCGAGGAACACTTTGCCGCGGCGCGGTTCGAAGGCAGGCTCCAACCCATGAAAAACCAACCGGCAGGGCGTATCTGGACAGTGGTGACAGCGGCGGCGGCGATGGCGGTGCTCGCGACCACGTCGGGCTGCGTGGCGATCGTGGCGGGCGCGGGGGCGGGTGCGGCGGTGGCCTATGTGCGCGGGGATCTGGACTCGACGTTGAACGGGTCGCTGGAGAAATCGACCGGGGCGGTGAACAAGGCGATCACGCAGCTGCAGTTTGCCAAGGTCAGCGAAAACAAGGACGCGCTGCAGGCGATCATCGTCGCGCGCAACGCGGCCGACAAACGCATCGAGATCCGCGTCGAGAAACTGACCGACAGCTCGAGCAAGGTGAAAATCCGCGTGGGCACCTTCGGCGACGAGGCGCTGTCGCTGACGATCCTGGAGAAGATCAAGTCGAACCTCTGAGCGGGGGGGCCGCCGCGGGGCGACGGCGACCGCGGGCCGTCCCGCCCCGACGGCGCGGCGCGCGACGCGCGGTGTTCAGGCGGCGGTCGCGGGGATGAGGTGGAGCGCGAAGCCCTCCGCCGTCCGTTCGGCGGTCGCGGCGACGAGTCCGCCGCGCACGAAGGTGGCCGCGGCGAGCCCGAGTGCGTCCGGCGGCGGGGCGCGGCGCGCGCGGCTCCAGGTGTTGAGCGCGAGGTGATGGTGATAGCCGTCGGCGGCGAGGAAGCGTGCACCCGGATAAGAGCTTTGGGTGACCGCGACGCCGAGCCGGTCGCGATAGAAGGCGGTGGCGGCTTCGAGATCGACGACGCGCAGGTGCAGGTGGCCCCAATGGGCGCCGGCGAGCGGAGCCGCGGGCGCGGTCGGCGGAGCGGCCGCGAGCAGACCGCGGACATCGAGGGCGCGGGTGGTCATGGCGACCTCGCCGTCGGGGGCGAAGGGCCAAGCGTCCCGCGGGCGATCGCAGTAGAATTCGACGCCGTGGCCGTCGGGGTCGCTCAGGTAGATCGCCTCCGAAACGGCGTGGTCGGAAAAGCCGTCGAATTCGACGCCGCGGTCGGCGGCGTGCCGGAGCCAGGCGCCGAGGGCGGGACGGTCGGGCAAGAGCAGCGCGGCGTGGAAGAGGCCGGCGGCGTCGCGGGGAGAGGGCGCGGCGTTCGGCGCGCTTTCGAGGGCGAGAATCGACGGGGTGGATCCGGCGGGGCCGACGCCGAGGTCGGCGGCGCGTTCCGAGCGGCGATGGACGACGAAGCCCAGCCGGGCGGCGTAGAAATCAACGCTGCGGCCGAGGTCGGCGACGCGGAGCCGGACGTGGGAAAGGCGGAGCGATTCGGCCATGGCGGGAGCGGGACAATCTGGAAGGTTGCAAAGACCCGGCTTTCCGCGAGGCTGGCCAGTTCCAAATGTCATGTTGAAGAAAATATTCGCGAAGCTGCGTGAAAAGATCACGCGCTCGCCCGCTGCGAAGCCGGCCGAGGCCGGCGTCAAATCTCCTGTTCCCGCCCCTGCCAAGCCGCACCGCGGCGAAGCCCGCAGCGAACGCGGTGGCCACGGCCACGGCCAGGGCCGCGGTCCGGCGCACGGCGACGCCGGCGGCCAGACCGGGCGCTTGCACGGCGCCTCCGACAGCCGGCCGCGGCGCGACGACCACGGGCCGCGCGGCGAACGAGGCGGTGAACCCGGCCGCGGAGAAGCCCGCGGCGGCCATGGCCCCCGCGGCGAGCGCGACGGACGCGGGAGCAGCGGCGGCGGGCGCGGACTGCAGTCGCGATCCGGCGGCGGCCGCGGCGGCCCGCGCGGCGAGCGCGAGCGCCCGATGATCGACAAGACCTTCGACCATCCGCGCACCGAAGACATCAAGCCGAAAGCCCCCGTCGACATCCCGAAGATGGACACGGAGTTTTCGAAGCTGGGCCTGAGCGACGCGCTGGCCTTCGCGGTGCAGGAGATGGGTTACGTGAGCCCGACGCCGATCCAGGCGCAGGCGATCCCGGTCGTGCTGAAGGGCGGCGACGTGATCGGCTCGGCGCAGACCGGCACGGGCAAGACGGCGGCCTTTGCCTTGCCGATCATCCAGCGGCTCGCCGGGCACGGGAAGTTGCGCTGCCTCATTCTCGAGCCGACGCGCGAGCTGGCGCTGCAGGTGGAGGAGGCATTCCAGAAATACGCCAAGTTCACCGACCTGCGGGTGACGATCGTCTACGGCGGCGTGGGCTACGGCAAACAGGAGGACGACCTCCGCCGCGGCATGGATATTTTGGCGGCGACGCCGGGGCGCTTGCTCGACCATCTGGAGCGCGGCAATTGCACCCTCGACAACATCGACATCCTCGTGCTCGACGAAGTCGACCGCATGCTGGACATGGGCTTTTTGCCGGACGTGCGGCGGATCG
>JBILLY010000869.1:0-2753 GCA_044375835.1 Opitutaceae bacterium | reverse complement strand
CCCGCGAAGACTACACGCGCGTGCTGGTGGAGAAATTCGGCCTCGAGCGCGCCCATGTGGAGAAGTTCTACGACTACCTCCGGGCGATGAACTTCTACGACAACAACCCGGAGACCACCGGCGAGATGTTGGAGCGGTTTTTCCCCGGTCGCGACGACGTGAAACGGCTGTTGATGGAGCCCATCGCCTACGCCAACGGCTCCACGCTCGACGATCCGGCGATCACCTACGGCATCGTCTTCTCCAACTTCATGGGCTCGGGCGTCTATACGTTCCGCGGCGGTTCCGATCTGCTCATCGAGAAAATGTGCGCCGAACTGCGCCGCAACGGCGTCGAACTCCGCAAAAAAGTGCTGGTCGAAAAGATTCTCGTCGAGGAGCGCGAGGGCCGGAAAGTAGCCTGCGGCATCGTAGCCGGCAACGGCCGCGTGATCCGCGCCAAAGCCGTGCTCTCCAACGCGAACATCAAAAACACCGTTTTCCGCCTCGCCGGTGCGGCCAACTTCCCCGCCGGCTACGTCGCGGCCGCCGAGGCCGTGCGCATCAATTCGAGCTCCTGCCAGGTCTACCTCGGCATCCGCAAGGGGGAGTCCATCCCGCACATCGGCGACCTCGTTTTCACCTCGGAGAATCCGACCTTCAGCAGCCGCGAGCTCACCGACTTCCGCACGACGAGCCGAACGTTTTCCGTCTACTATCCCGACACGCGCCCCGGCTCCGACCGCTACACCGTGGTCGTGTCCTTGAACGGCCACTACGCCGACTGGAAGCAACTCGGGGAGGCCGACTACGAACGCGAGAAGCAGCGCCTCATCGACGAGTCGATCGCCGCGCTCGAGCGCTACATCCCGGGCGTCGGCGCGAAGATCGATTGGAATGAGGCCGCCACGCCGCGCACGATCGAGCGCTACACGACGCATTTCGGCGGCACCTCCTTCGGCACCAAGTTCGAAGGACTGAAGGTCTCGATGGACCTGCCCGACCAACTCCCCGGCCTCTACCACGCGGGCTCCGTCGGCATCATCATGTCGGGCTGGCTCGGCACCATCAATTACGGCGTGATTGTCGCCAACAAGATCGACAAAGCGCTCTTCGCCCTGAAGTCGTCGCCTACCGTCCCGGCCGCCGCTGTCTGAATTCCGCCATGCCTACCGTCACCGATCTCATCCCGCACCGGCCGCCGTTTCTTTTCGTCGATGAAATCGTGAGCCACGACGAGCAGGGGCTGGTCGCCCGGCGCACGTGGCGCGCCGAGGAGGATTTCTACCAAGGACACTATCCGGGCGCGCCGATCACTCCGGGCGTCTTGCTGTGCGAGGCCGTTTTCCAGACCGCCGCCTGTTACATGGCGCTCAAGGCGCAGGCCGCCGGCGCCAAACCCGGCGAAGGCGTGCCCTTGATCGCGAAGATCAGCGACGTGCGCTTCCGCCACCCCGTTTACCCCGGCGACACGATCGTCCTCGAGGTTAAGCAAAAGGACGCGTTGGGCGGATTCACGATGCTCGGCGGCAACATCAAGAAGGCCGACGGCACGCGCGTGCTGAACGTCGATTTCTCCGTCGCCTGGAAAACGCCCGCGGGCAGCGCGCCCACCGCATGAGCGACTTTCTGCAGGTCGCGGGAAAAACGTTCCTCGTCTTCGGCGTCGCCAACCGCAAGAGCGTCGCCTGGGCCGTCGCGCGGACGCTGGAAGAGCAGGGGGCCACGGTCGTCTACAGCGTGCGCTCGGAGGCCCGGCGGAAGTCGCTCGAGGCGCTGCTGGCCGGCAAGCCGGTCTTCGTCTGCGACGTCGAGCAGGAGGGCGCCGTGGACACACTCGCCGTGGCCGTCGCGCAGGCCGGCCATGCGCCGCTGCACGGTCTCGTGCACTCGATCGCGTTCGCCAACTACAGCGAGGGCTTCAAGCCGTTCCACGAAACCAAGCGCGCGGATTTCCTGCAGGCCACGGCGGTGTCCGCGTTTTCCCTCGTCGAGATCGCTCGGGCCTTCAAGCCGCACCTGGCGCCGGACGCATCCGTCGTGACCATCGGCATCTCGTCGTTGCTCGTGACGCCCGACAACTACGGTTACATGGGCCCGATCAAGGCGGCGCTCGAGTCGACGGTGCGCTTCCTCGCCAAGTCGTTCAGCGCCGACACGCGCGTGCGCTTCAACGCCGTCGGTGCCGGTCCGCTGAAAACGAGCGCCTCGGCCGGCATCCCGGGCTACATCGAGAGCTACCTCTACGCCGAGAAACTTACGTTCCGTAAGAAAAATCTGGAGACGGCGGAAGTCGCCAACGCGGTGGTCTTCCTCGCCAGCCCGCGCAGCAGCGGCATCAACGGCTCCACGCTGGTGGTCGATGCCGGGCTCGGCTCGAACTACTTTGACCAGGAATTGGTGCGGCTCGCCATGCGGCCGGAAGCGCCGGCCATCCGCGGATGAAGTTCGAACACGTTTGCATCGAATCCTTGGCCGTCGCGCTGCCGGAGGAGATCTGGACTTCGGCCGCGATCGAGGAGCGCCTGCGCCCGCTCTACGACCGGCTCAAGCTCCCCGCCGGCCGGCTCGAACTCATGACCGGCATCCGCGAGCGCCGCATGTGGCCGGGCGGCACGCGTCCGTCCGACGCCAGCGCCGCCGCCGGCCGAGCCGTGCTCGCTAAATCCTCGCTGCAGGCGGCGGACGTGGAGCTGTTTGTCCACGCGGCCGTGAGCCGCGACATGCTGGAGCCGGCCACGGCTTCGTTTGCCCACCGCAAGATCGGCCTGCCG
>JBILLY010000868.1:0-2757 GCA_044375835.1 Opitutaceae bacterium | reverse complement strand
GCGAACGCGCCGCCCAGGAGCCCCGCAAGCGGCAAACCCGCGCCGGCCCCGCCTCAGAGGAAAATCCAGCCGCCGAGCGCGAGGATCGGCAGCAGCACCGGCAGGCTGAAGCGGAAGACGTAGCCGAAGAAGCTCGGGCAATGCACGCCGGCGTCCTGCGCGATCGACTTCACCATGAAGTTGGGGCCGTTGCCGATGTAGGTCATCGCGCCGAAGAACACCGAGCCGAGGCTCACGGCGACGACGTAGAGCGGCTTTTCCACGAGCAGCGCCCGCACCGCCGCGGCGCCCTCCAGCCCGGCGAAAGCGGCCGGGTTCGCCGCCGCCGCCGTGGTTTGCGCCAGCTGGAGGAAGTTCACGTAGGTCGGCGCGTTGTCGAGGACCGCGGAGAGCGAGCCCGAGGCGAAGTAGTATTGCAGCGGCGCGGTGAAGCCGAACTCCCCGCCGTGTTGCGCGAGGTAGCCGAGCGCCGGCATCATCGTCGCGAAAATTCCGACGAAGAGAAACGCCACCTCCTTGATCGGCGCGAACGAGAATGCGTTCGCCTCGTGCACCGCCCGGGGCGTCAACCGGTAGCTCGCCGCCGCGGCCCCGAGCATCACCGCCTCGCGCAGGAAAAACGTGTCGGGCAAAAACACCGCGCCGATGATCGCGCCGAGGAAGAGCACGTTGGTCGCGCCGTCGAAGCGCCAGGTCTCCGGCTCGGCCGCCGCCTCGCGCTGCAGTTTCCGCGGCATCCGGTGGAAGCTCCACCAGTCGAAGGCGTAGAACGCCGCCAGCACCAGCCCGAGCGTGAACAACCACTCCGCGATCACGTGCTCGATCAGCCAGAAAAACGGCACGCCGCGCAGGTAGCCGAGGAAGAGCGGCGGATCGCCGATCGGCGTGAGCGCGCCGCCGATGTTCGAGACGATGAAAATGAAGAACACCACGTGGAACGCGCTGATGCGCACCTTGTTCATCCGGATCCACGGCCGGATCAGCACCATCGACGCACCGGTCGTGCCGATGAAATTGGCGACCACCGCGCCCACGGCGAGAAACGCCACGTTCACCCCGGGCGTGGACTCGCCCTTCACTTTGATGTGGATACCGCCCGCCACGACAAACAGCGAACCGATCAGGACGATGAAAGAAAAATACTCGTGCAGCGTGTGCGCCACCGTCGTGCCGCCGCCGGGCACGCGCAGCAAATACACCGCGACCACCAGCGCGCCGAGCGCGACGGACACGTGGGGATAGTAGTGCTCCCACAGGTGCTTCACCCGCGTCGGGGTCAGCGGCATCGTGGCGATCAGCAACAGCAGCAGGGCAAACGGGGCGCTGAACCAAAGCGGGATATCCGCGGCG
Source organism: Opitutaceae bacterium (assembly GCA_044375835.1). Lineage (GTDB taxonomy): Bacteria > Verrucomicrobiota > Verrucomicrobiia > Opitutales > Opitutaceae > ER46. The sequence continues at coordinate 1,407 of JBILLY010000868.1, read as the reverse complement.
ACGGCGAAGATCATCGCCGCCTACAAAGGAGCCCGCCGCGCCGCCGCGCAACGCCTGTTTCGGCGACCCGCGACCGGCCGCCGCAGCGCACGCCAGACTGCCCCATCGTCCGGTGCGCTGCCGCCTGTTCAGGATCGAACCGATCCCTTCCATCCGCGGCCCGCCGGCCTGCATCGGTCGGCCGGCGGCACTACGAACAGAAGCGCCCGCGACCAGCCGGCCTCAGAACGTGTGGACAAACAACCCCGACCGCAGCTTCGGCTCGAACCAGGTGCTCTTCGGCGGCATGATCTGCCCCGCGTCGGCGATGTCCATGAGTTGGGCGAGCGTCACGGGATACATCGAGAACGCCACGCCGCCGTCGGCGTCGATCCGTTTCACGAGTTCGGCCGTGCCGCGGATGCCGCCCACGAAATCGATCCGCTTGCTCGTCCGCACGTCCGCGATGCCGAGCACCGGCCCGAGCAGTTTGTCCTGCAGCACACTCACATCGAGCCGGGCCACCGGATCGGCGTCCGCGTCGGCCGTGCACTTCAGGCCATACCACTTGCCGCCGAAATACATGCTCACGTCGCCCACCGCCGCCGGCGCCGGACGCGCGTTTTCCACCAGGCCGAAGAGCGCCTGCACCTTCGCCAGAAACGCCGCGGGCGCGAGTCCGTTCAAGTCCACGACGATGCGGTTGTAGGGCAGAATCTTCAGCTCGCTCGCCGGGAAGAGCACGCAGAGGAACCAGTTGTAGTCCTCGGCGCCCGTGTGCGCCGGATTGCGCTCGCGGCGCAGGCGCGCCACGCGCGCGGCGCTCGCCGCCCGGTGATGCCCGTCGGCGATGTAGGACGCCGGCACGGCCCCGAAGGCCTGCACCCACTCCGCGCCGCCCGCGACGCGCCACACCGTGTGCCGGATGCCGTCCGGCGCCGTGAAGTCGTGCGTCGGTGTTTCCTTGGTCTTGGCGTTGACGAGCGCGGTCACGGCCGCGTCGTCGCGATACGTCAGGAAAACCGGTCCCGTGTCGGCGCTCAGCGTGTCGATCAGGCGCGTGCGGTCGTCCTCTTTGTCCTTCCGCGTCTTCTCGTGCTTCTTGATCAGGCCGGCGTCGTAGTCGTCGACGTGGCAGCCCGCGACGAGCCCGCGCTGCACGTGCGTGCCCATCTGCTGCTGGTAGACGTAGAGGCAGGGCTCGGTCTCGCGCACGAGCACACCGGCGCGCTGCAAGGTCTCGAAGTTGGCGCGCGCCTTGGCGTAGACCGCGTCGCTGTAGGGATCAGTCGCGGCCGGCAGGCCGATCTCCGCACGGTCCACGTGGAGCAGCGAGTGCGGTTTCCCGGCGGCGAGCGCGGCCGCCTCGGCGGTGTTGACGACGTCGTAGGGGACGCAGGCGACTTCGGGCGCGAGCGCCGGCGTGGG
>JBILLY010000866.1:0-2764 GCA_044375835.1 Opitutaceae bacterium | reverse complement strand
TCGGTGTCCTCGACTGGCGCACCTCCTATCGCACCCGCGGCACCGGCTTCGCCATCAAGCCCGAGGGCCGCACCGATATCCCCGGCTCCGCCCGCCTCCCGTCGCGCGAGTTCAACCTCGGCCCCATCGACGCCAACCAGGTCCGCACCCTCGGCAGCAACGTCCTCTACCTCGACCACCGCTTCAACCAGGACTGGTTCGCCCAGCTCGCCTACTTCCGTATGGACCACGACGCCGAGGCGAAGAACACCGAGAGCCGCGCCACCGACTACCGCATCGACGTCAACCGGCTCCTCCCCAACGGCCAGGCCAACCCCAAGTTCGGCGTCCCGTTCGCCGACATCGACCAGCAGATCCAGTATCAGGACAACCGCGTCGAGGACGTCCGCTTCCTCACCACCTACAAGTTCGATGCCCCGCGCCTCTTCGATCTCCGCCAGCGCTTCAGCGCCATCGGCGGCTACCGCCCCGAGCGCTTCGAGATGTGGCAGCGCCGCATGCGCCGCGTGAACAACGCCGCCGTCCCGCTCGTCACCGACGCCCGCAACATCGTCCGCTACCGCGTCTACTGGGACGAGCCCTTCAAATACGCCGTCGGCTCGCTCCCGCCGTCCGTGCCCGGCGCCGAATTCAAATACGCCGACATCGGCTTCGGCTCCAAGGAGCACAAGGACCTCACCTACACCCAGATCGTTTCCTCGAGCACGTTCTTCCAGGAGCGCCTCTCGCTGCTCGCCGGCATCCGCCGCGACACCCTCGAGCGCCGCATCATCCAGCAATACACCAACGACCCGATCACCGGCTACTCGATCTACGGCGGCTTCGATCCGTCCATTCGGGCCAACCGCCCCGGCTACGAGCAGAAGGAAAAAGTTTCCGTCACCAGCTCCAACCTCGGCACCGTGTTCTACCTCCTGCCCTGGCTCGGCCTTCAGGCCAACTACTCCGAAAACTTCGGCCTCCCGACGTCCGGCGTGAACAAATACGACGGCTCCGGCTTCACCCCGCCCAAGGGCAAGGGCTCCGACCTCGGCCTCAAGTTCTCCCTCGCGCAGAACAAGCTCTACGCGACCATCAGCCGCTACGAATCCACCCAGATCGACCGCATCCTCGGCGGCGGCAACCTCACCGAGATCCGCCGCATCTGGACCAACCTCGGCGCCACCGAGGACAACAAGATCAACTTCAACTACCGCGACACCGAGGACATCGAGGCCCGCGGCTGGGAAGTCGAAATCGTCGCCAACCCCACGTCCTCCCTGCGCCTGAGCGCCAACCACGCGCGGCCCGAGGCCACCATCATCCAGCAGCGCCCCGGCCAGCAGGCCTACCTCGCGGCCAACTTGCCCGAGTGGGAGCGCGGCCTCGCCGGCCTCGTCGCCTCCGGCTCCACCCTCGCCAACAGCGTCCGCAACGACATCCAGACCGTGCGCAACACCGTCGAGGGCATCGCCAAGGGCGCGATCAACAACAACACCTTCAAGCACAGCACCAATTTCTACGCCACCTACACCGTCGGCACCGGCCCCGCCAAAGGCCTCAACATCGGCGCCGGCGGCAATCACCGCGGCACGCGCAAAATCGGCAACCGCGACGCGCGCCTGAAGTTCGCCACCACCGCGCCCACCACCGTGCAGATCCGCGAGGCCGCCTTCGACTACCTCTACGCGCCCGCCACCTTCGAGGCCACCATGCACGCGAGCTACGACTACCGCTTCAGCCAAAAAGTCCGCGCCCGCTTCCAGCTCAACGTCTCCAACCTCCTCGACACCCGCGACCTCGTGATCACCGGCTACGGCACCTACAACGAGGGCGGCCTCGGCGCCAACCCGCTCCGCCAAGCCGACAACGGCTTCTACTACATCAACCCGCGCAAGTGGACGCTCAGCGCCACCTTCAACTTCTGAGCCGCACGGCTTCGCGCTGCTGAGTTTCCCCGGGGCCGCGGTTCGCCGCGGCCCCTTTTTTTTGCGGACGACGCCACGCGGCGCGTCCGGCGCCTCCGGATTTGCGGCGCCGCATCGTCCGGCCCGCGCCTGGTTCCGTCCCCCGACCCCGCGGTGCCCGCCGATGCCGGCGCCGCGGCGTCTGCTGCCACTCCGCCGCGCCCGACTGCGTGCGCGTGACCGGCGACGAATGGGGCCCGCCTCGGCGCCGACGCTTGCCGCCCCGGCGCCCGTCGCTTCCCTCCCCGCATGACCCTCGCCCCGCCCCGGCGCCCGCGTCCCCTGGCCGTGCTTTGCGCCGCCGCTGTCCTGCTGCTCGCCGCCGCCTCCGCCGGTCGTGCCGCTTCCCCCGCGGCGCCCGCCCGCCCGAATATTCTCCTGATCCTCGCCGACAACTGGGGCTGGCCCCACGCCGGCGCGCTCGGCGATCCCGTCGCGGCGACACCCGCCTTCGACCGCGTGGCGCGCGAGGGTGTCCTGTTTCCGAATACGTTCTGCCCCGTCCCGTCCTGCTCGCCCACGCGCGCCAGCCTGCTCACCGGCCGCGCCGCCCACCAGCTCGAGGACGCCGCCAATCTCTGGAGCGCGTTTCCCGGAAAGCTCGTCGTCTTCACCGCCGCCCTCCGCGCCGCCGGCTACGAGGTCGGCGCCACCGGCAAGGCCTGGTCGCCCGGCAATTTCAAGGACCACGGCTGGCCGGAAAACCCGGTCGGCCGCGACTACCCCGGCGGCCTCGCCGAGTTTCTCGCCGCCCGCGACCGCACCCGGCCGTGTGTGTTGTGGGGCGGGCCCCGCGACACCGCGGGCCCGCCCAGGGG
>JBILLY010000865.1:0-2765 GCA_044375835.1 Opitutaceae bacterium | reverse complement strand
CTCCACCTCCGACGGCATCGAGTGCATCAACTACGCGATCAAGCACGGCGCCCACATCATCAACGGCTCCTACGGCGCCGCCTCCGGCCCCGTCACCCAGTTCGACCCCGCCGAGCGCGACGCCATCCTCGCCGCCCGCGCCGCCGGCATCATCTTCGTCGCCGCCGCCGGCAACGACGCCGCCAACATGGAACTGCTCGCCCACTACCCCGCGAGCTACCGCCTCGAAAACGTCGTCGCCGTCGCCAACTCCACCGCCCGCGACGACGCCTCCATCTCCACCAATTTCGGCGCCGGCTCCGTCGAGCTCTTCGCCCCCGGCACCGAGATCTGGTCCACCTGGCACACCGACGCCCTCCCCTACCGCCAGACTTCCGGCACCTCCATGGCCGCCCCCCACGTCGCCGGCGCCCTCGCCCTGCTCAAGGCCCAGTTCCCCGCCGATCCCTACCGCCGCCTCGTCAACCGCCTCCTCCGCTCCGTCGACCCCGTATCCGTCTTTTCCGGACGCGTCCAGACCGGCGGCCGCCTCAACCTCGACCGCGCCCTCCGCTCGACCGACATCCGCCCCTTCAACGACGACTTCGCCGCCCGCTCCCGCCTCGCCGGCACCAACTTCTCGATCCGCAACGTCAACACCGACGCCACCGTCGAGCCCGGCGAGCCCGCCGTCGCCGGCCAGACCGGCGGCGCTTCCCTCTGGTGGGAGTGGACGCCCACCCAGACCGCCGTCGTCCGCCTCTCCACCGCCGGCAGCAGCTACGACACGCTGCTCGGCGTCTACACCGGCGCCTCGCTCGCCACCCTCGTCCCCGTCGCCGCCGCCGACGACGACGGCGCCGCCCTCACCTCGCGCCTCGAATTCACCGCCCGCGCCGGCACCACCTACCAGATCGCCGTCGCCGGCAAAGCCGCCTCCCACGGCCTCACGCTCCTCGACGTCGGCGCCATCCCGCCCAACGACAACTTCGCCGCCGCCCAGGTCATCGCCGGCCGCTCCGCCCTCATCGAAGGCGCCAACGCCCAGACCACCCTCGAAACCGGCGAGCCCCGCATCCTCGGCCTCCCCGGCGGCAAATCCCTCTGGTATCGCTGGACCGCCCCGTCCTCCGGCCGCTACCAGTTCGCCGCCAAGAGCGAGGGCTTCGACCCGCTCCTCGCCGTCTACACCGGCACCGCCCTCACCGCCCTTTCCCTCGTCGGCGCCAGCGACAACTTCGATCCCTCCGCCGGCGGCACCGAAGTCGCCACCACCGCCATCGTCTCCGTCGACGCCTTCGCCGGCGTCACGTATCATATCCAGCTGGACGGCCGCGCCACCGGCTCCACCCCGCCCGCCAACGCCCCCTTCACCCTCACCCTCAACGACACCCTCTGGCAGGGCCTCGCCGGCAGCAGCATCACCTGCGCCCCCGTCGTCGGGCCCGACGGCGCCGTCTACGTCGGCTCCACCGACGGCTACTTCCACGCCTTCAACGCCGACGGCTCCCGCCGCTGGCCCGCCATCAATCTCGGCGAGCGCATCCAGGACACCTCCGCCGCCGCCCTCGCCCCCGACGGCACGCTCTACTTCGGCGTCGGCGCCTCCACACTGGGCAACGACGGCAAGATCCTCGCCTACGACAGCGCCACCGGCACCCGCAAATGGGAGTTCGTCCTCCCCAACGCCGCCTCCGGCGCCAGCGCCAACAACGCCATCGCCCTCGGCGCCGACGGGACCCTCTACGTCTTCTGCGCCGCGCCCACCGCCTCCGCGTCCCGCCTCGTCGCCGTCACCGACCAGGGCACCCGCGCCGTCCAGCGCTGGGTCGCCGTCGTCCCCGGCCCCTCCTACGCCTCGCCCGTCGTCGCCCCCGACGGCACCGTGTATCTGGGTTCCGACGACGCCGCCGGCGGCCACCGCTTCTACGCCTTCGACGGCGCCACCGGCACCGTCAAATGGTCCGCCCCCACCGACAACGCCGTCTACACCGCCGCCGCCATCGACGCCGCCGGCAACGTCTACTTCGGCACCCTCACGTCCGGTCGCCTCTACTCGCGCACCGCCGCCGGCGCGCTCCGCTGGACCTACACCGGCGCCTCCGTCGGCACCTCGTCTTCGCCCGCGCTCAGCCCCGACGGCCGCACCGTCTACTTCGGCGGCTACGACTCCAAACTCCACGCCGTCGACGCCGCCACCGGCGCCGGCCGCTGGACTTTTCCCCTCGGCAAAGAAGTCCGCGCCTCCTCGCCCGCCGTCGATTCCAACGGCGTCGTCTACATCGGCAGCTACGACGGCCTGCTCTACGGCGTAAACCCCGACGGCACGCTCAAGCGCACCTGGTCGACCGGCCACATCGTCCGCTCCTCGCCCGCCATCTCCGGCACCACTCTCTACGTCGGCAGCAACGACTTTCACCTCTACGCCTTCGACATCGGCGCCGGCACCGGCGGCCCCTGGCCCCAATACCGCCACAACTCCCGCCGCACCGGCCGCGCCGTCGCCGAGCCGCCGGGCATCGCCGCCTCGCCCCGCGCCGATTCCATCGTCGCCGGCACCGCCGTCCAGCTCTCCGTCGTCGCCACCGGCACCGGCCCTCTCGCGTATCAGTGGCTCAAGGACGGCGTCCCCGTCCCCGGCGCCACCGACGCCGTCTTCGTCCTGCGCTCCGCCGCCCCGGCCGACACCGCCAACTACTCCGCCCGCGTCTCCAGCCCGTTCGGCGCGGTCGACAGCGCCCCCGCAGCCGTTGCCGTCCGTGCCGCCGGCGAGGCCGAACTCCCGC
>JBILLY010000864.1:0-2767 GCA_044375835.1 Opitutaceae bacterium | reverse complement strand
GGCATTTGTTCCGGTTATTTCCGGGGAAAAATCGGCGTGGCGGCGAATCCCACGCCGGCGCGTCGGGTCGGTGGCGGGCGTGAAAACGCACACCCTCATCCGTCGGATTCGCGCCGGCTTCCTGTGGCTGGCGCTCGGTCTGTTCAGCTTGTCGGTCGGCACGGCGCTCCGCGCGGCTTCGCGCGAGGCGACGTTGCTGGCCATCCACGAGATCGAGAACCCGCGCAACCTGCCGACGCCGGGGCGCCGGGGAGAACTCGGGGCGTATCAGTTCCGGTATGCGACGTGGAAGATGCACACGGACATCCCGTTTTACCGGGCGGTCGACAAGAGCGTGTCGGACGTGATCGCCGTGCGGCACTACGAGTGGCTCAAGCGCGGGCTCGAGCGGGCGCGGTTGCCGGCAAGCCCCTACAACATCGCGCTGGCGTGGAACAGCGGCCTGGCGGCGACCGTGGCGGGGAGATCGCCGCGGGTGGCACACCGCTATGCGGAGCGGGCGCGCAACCTCGCGGACGAATTCGACCGGAGCGGCGCGGGGGGGGTGGCGATGCGGTGAGCAAGGCCGCGGCGCTATGCGGGCGACGGCTCACCTGCGCGTAGTGGCTGGGGCTCTCGGCATTGCCCCACGGCGTTACGCGGGCGACGGCTCACCGGGGACGGTTCGCCCTGCCCCGGAGGAAGAAGGGCGACGAGCGTGCGCAGCGCGGCCGCGGACTCAGCGGCCGGCGGCCCAGAACATTCCGCGGGTGACGAGCGTCACGAAAACCGGGTCGTGCCACGTGGCGTTGCTGTGGCCGTAGGTCGTGCCGAAGACGCGGGTGCCGTGGTAGCGGTTAGTCCAGATCACGGGCTGCACGCTGCCGTCCTTCTCGCTCTTGGACGTCGCGAGCGCGGTGGCGGTCGGCCAGAGTTTTTCGATGATGTAGAGTTCGTCCTTCGGCGTGGTCCACTGGGCCGGGAAGCCGGCGAAGACCGGGTGCTTCGGGTCGAGGACGGTGACGGGATACTCGCTCTGGTGGTCGTGTTTGCGGCTGGTGACGCCGAGGAACTCGCGCCAGTCGTCGATCTTGGCGGCGCGGTAGCTGTGCATGGCACAGTGGATCACGACGGCGGGTTTGCCGGCCTGGTGGGCGTTGGTGATCTTGCGGATGTAGGTCTCGTCGGCGGTGTCGGCGAAGCACTCGTTGTGGACGACGACGTCGTAGGGCTTGGCCCAGTCGGGGTTGTCGTAGAGCGGGATCTGGGCGCGCGTGGTCTTGCCGCCCTCGTTGACGACGGTCCACTCGATGGCGCCGATCTTCTTGGAGCCCTCGACGAGGGCCTTGGTCTGGAGGTCGTAGTCGTGGCAGCAGCCGCCGGTGATGAGCAACGCGCGGAGCGGGGCGGGGGTAGCGGCGGAGACGAGCGTGGCGGTGAAGGCGAGGGCGAGGAGCAGGGAGAGCGGGCGCATGGGGCGGAGGAGCGGGAGATTCGGATGGAGGAGGCGGGCGGGGGCGTCAGACGAAAAGTTTCTTGAGGACGTGGCCGTGGACATCGGTGAGGCGGAAGTCGCGGCCCTGGAAACGGAAGGTCAGCTTGGTGTGGTCGAGGCCGAGGAGGTGCAGGATCGTGGCGTGGATGTCGTGGACGTGGAAGGCATCGACGGTGGCGTTGAAGCCGAGTTCGTCCGTCTCGCCTACGATCTGGCCGGGCTTCACGCCGCCGCCGGCGAACCACATGGTGAACGCGTCGATGTGGTGGTTGCGGCCGGTGGTGTCGCGGTTTTCGCCCATCGGGGTGCGGCCGAATTCGCCGCCCCAGATGACGAGGGTGTCCTCGAGCAGGCCGCGTTGCTTGAGGTCCTGCACGAGGGCGGCCTGGCCCTGGTCGACCTCGCGGCAGACTTTCTCGAAGTCGCCCTGGAGATTTTCGCCGGGGCCGCCGTGGCTGTCCCAGTTGGTGTGATACAACTGGATGAAACGCACGCCGCGCTCGACGAGACGGCGGGCGAGGAGGCAGTTGCGGCCGAAGGAGGGCTTGTCCTTCTCGATGCCGTAGAGCTTCAGGGTCGCTTCGGATTCCTTGGCGAGGTCGATCAGGTCGGGCGCGCTGGTCTGCATGCGCGAGGCCATCTCGTAGGCGGCGATGCGCGTGTGGATCTCGGCGTCGCCGGTGGCGACCGCGCGCTGGAGATTGAGATCGCGGATCGCGTCGATGGTGTCGCGTTGGCACTCGGCGGAGACGCCGGCGGGGGTGCTGAGGTTGAGGATGGGGTCGCCGTTGCCGCGGAACGGCACGCCCTGATACGTCGTGGGCAAAAAGCCGGCGCCCCAGTTGACGGCGCCGCCGCGGGGGCCGCGCGGGCCGGATTGGAGGACGACGAAGCCGGGGAGGTCCTGGCACTCGCTGCCGAGGCCGTAGTTGAGCCAGGAGCCCATGGCAGGGCGGCCGAACTGGCCGCTGCCGGTGTTCATGAAGAGTTTGGCGGGCGCGTGATTGAAGAGCGTCGCCTGGCAGGACTTCACGAGGGAGATGTCGTCGACGATCTTGGCGGTGTGCGGGAAGAGATCGGAAACCCACGCGCCGCTCTTGCCGTGCTGTTTGAACTCGCGGCGGGTGCCGAGGAGCTTGGTGCCATGGCTGCTGTCCATGAAGGCGAAGCGTTTGCCTTCGATGAGCGAATCGGGGACGGCCTGGCCGTTCAGCTGGATGAGCTTCGGCTTGTAGTCGAAGAGATCGAGCTGGCTCGGGCCGCCGGCCATGAAGAGGTAGATGACATTCTTGG
>JBILLY010000080.1:0-10967 GCA_044375835.1 Opitutaceae bacterium | reverse complement strand
GCGGGTGAGAACGGGCAGGACGCGTGGGAGTTCGCGCATCTCGTGCGCCGCGGGGCGAACTACGGCTGGGCGGCGTTCGAGGGCAGCCACCGCTACCACGCGGGCCGGGCGCTCGGGCCGACGCCGGTGTCGCCGCCGACGGTGGAGTTTCCCCATTCGGAGTTCCGGTCGCTGACGGGCGGCGTGGTCTATCGGGGGAAGGCGCTGCCGGAGCTGACGGGCGCGTATGTCTTCGGCGATTTCGGGACGGGGCGGTTGTGGGCGGCGAAGCACGACGGGACGAAATTGGAGTGGGTGCGCGAGTTGGCGGACACGCCGCTGGCGCTCACGCACGTGACGGCCGGGGCGGACGGGGAACTGTTGCTGGCGGATTACGGCTTCGAGCGGGCGCGCACGGGGCCGAAGGGCGGAATTCACCGGGTCGGTCGCGCGACGGTGGCGGCGGCCGGGGCGACGCGGCCGTTTCCGGCGCGGCTGAGCGCGAGCGGATTGTTCGCGGACACGGTGAAACTCGCACCGGCGGCGGGGGTGACGGCGTATGCGATCAACGCGCCCGGCTGGCACGACGGCGCGCAAGGGGCGCATCATCTCGCGCTGCCTGAAGGCGCGGCGATCGAGGTGGGCGGCGGCAAGACGTGGGAGCCGCCGAACGGCACGGTGCTGGCGCAGACGTTGAGTTTGGCCGGCCGGCGGATCGAAACCCGCGTGCTGGTGAAGCAGCAGGAGGATTGGGCGGGCTACACCTATGTGTGGGCGGAGGATCAGCGCGACGCGGCGCTGGCGACGAAGGGTGGCGCGGATCTGACGCTGGCGAACGGGAAGACGTGGCGGGTGCCAAGCCGGGCGGAGTGCATGATGTGCCATTCGCGCGAGGCGAATTTTTCTCTGACGCTGCGCGAGCCGCAGCTGACGGTGCCGGGACAACTGGAGCGTTGGGAGGCGATGGGCCTGCTCCGCGTGGAGGCGGCGGAGTATGAGCGGGCGCGGCGGCGTTTTGACGGTGCGGGCGGACGCGGCGGCGGCGGGGGTGGTGGACGTGCGCCGGGGGCGGGGGGCGGGCGCGGCGGCGAGGGCGGCGGGCGCGGGGGCGAGGGCGCCGGCCCAACGGGCGCCGGCAGCGTCGGCGCTCCTGCCTCGGGCGCCGGAGCGGATGCTGCGGTATGCGAAAGCCGGAGACACGGCGGCGTCGCTCGACCTGCGGGCGCGGAGCTACCTGGCGGTGAATTGCTCGGTCTGCCACGCACCGTCGGGCGGCGGGAACAGCGCGATGAATTTCGAATGGGGCGTGCCGCGGGAGCGGATGCAGGCGATCGACGAAGTGCCGCAGCACGGGGATTTCGGGATCCAAAACGCGCGCGTGATCGCGCCCGGGGCGGCGGGGCGGAGCGTGGTGGTGCCGCGCATGGGCATCCGCGGACCGGGGCAGATGCCGCCGGTGGCGAGCCGGGCGGGCGATGCCGATGGGCTGCGCGTGATCGTGGAGTGGATCCAGTCGCTGGGGACGCCGTGAGGCGCGGCCGCGCGCGGAGCGCAGCGCCTACCTTTCAGACCGTTGCCGTCGCGAAATCGTTCGACGGAACTTGGGCCGCCGACGAGCGGCGGCCCGAGAAAGGGGCAACGCGCGGTGCGGTTGGTTGCAATCCGCGCTCAGCGTTTGGCCCAGAGGCGGAGCGAGGTGAGCAGGAAATTCTCCAGCGCGGCGGACTCGTTGAGATTCAGGCGGAGCAGGCCGACGGCGTGCTCGAGTTTCTCGATCGCGCCGATGAGCGCGCGGCGGGTGGGGGCGTCGCCGGCGGTGAGGCGGGGCAGGGCAAAGGCGCGCGTGGCCTGCTCGATCTCGGAGAAGAGACGGGCGCGGAGGCCGTTGGCGATGCCGGTCTCGATGGCGACCTGCTCGTCGTCGTCGAGGTCGGGCGGCAGTTTTTCTTTTTGCTGCTTCCAGACCGCGTCGGTCGCGAAATCGAGGACGGCGCCGAAGCGGGCGACGAGGCCGTAGACGGAGAAAATGTGGTCGGCGATGGCGGTCTTGTCGGAGCCGACGCCGTCGGCGAGGCGGCCAAGCCAGACCTTGTAGTCGTCGATCCACGCGGCCCAACCGTCGGCGGCGACGAGCGTGCCGGCGGAGGGAAAACGGAACTGGAGCACGCGGCTGCGGATCGTGGGCAGGAGCGCGTAGGGGCGCGTCGTCAGTAGCAGCAGCGTGGTGTGCGCGGGCGGTTCCTCGAGGGTCTTGAGGAAGACGTTGGCCGCGGTGAGGTGCATGCGGTCGACCTCGTGGAGGATGGCGACCTTGCGGCGGGCGACGGCAGGGGAGACCTGGATTTTGCCGATGAGCTCGCGGGTGCTGTCGGCGGAGATCTGCCGCATCTTGCCGGCGGGGCGGAGGAAAAAGCAATCGGGGTGCTGCTCGGTGGGGAAGCGGCCGGAGGCGTCGGGGGTGTTGAGCAGGCGGTCGGCGATGCCGTGGGCGACAGCGACGAGGGTGTCGGGATCGTCGCCGTGGAGAAGGAGGCTGTGGGAGAGGCGCTGCCGCGCGATGGCCTGCTCGATGACGGCGATCGCGGGCGTGCCGGCGAGAGAGTCGGGCCAGGGCGTGGGCATCGGAAAAGAAGAAAGCGGGAAACTGAAGAAAGTAGAAACCCGCCGTCGGAGCGCGCGGAAGGCAATCGGCGGCGGCCGGTTGCGGGCGGAGTTTCCGCTGCGCCGCGACCGGGCCGTTTACTTCAGCCGCGCCTGCACCTCTGACCAGATCTTCTTCTCGATGGCATCCTCGGATTTGGTGCCGTCGACGAGGATGAAGCGCTCGGGCATGCTCTTCGCGAGCACGAGGTAGCCTTCGCGGACCTTTTTGTAGAAGCCGATGTTCTCGCGCTCCATGCGGTCGGGGAGATCGGATGCGCGGGTCTTGAGGCGGGCGAGGCTCACTTCCTCGGGCACGTCGATGACGACGGTGAGGTCGGGCATGACGTTGCCGACGGCGAAGCGGTTGATCTGGTTGACGGGGTCGGCGGCGAGGTTGCGGCCGATGCCCTGGTAGACGGTCGAGGAATCGAGGAAGCGGTCGCTCAGGACGACGGCGCCGCGGAGCAGGGCGGGGGCGATCACTTCGCGGACGAGCTGGGCGCGGGAGGCGGTGAAGAGGAGCAGCTCGGTCTCGGCGCACATCTCGTCGCCCTTGGAATTGTGGACGATGATGTTGCGGATCTGTTCGCCGATCTCGGTGCCGCCGGGTTCGCGGGTCGTGACGACGTCGCGGTGCGTTTTCTGGAAATGCGCGGCGAGGCGGGCGATCTGGGTGGATTTGCCGGAGCCTTCGGAGCCTTCGAACGAGATGAGGCGGCCCGCGGGTTTGGTGCTGGTGGGCATGGTGCGAGGGTGGGGGATCAGCGCCAGTTGGCGAGGAACGTTTCGAGATCGTCGAGCGACGGACTCTTGGCGGTGCGGACGTAGTGGCCGCTGGTGGAGACGCCGACGGCGAGGCAGGCCTCGGGGCTGAGGCCGAGGAGCTGGCCGGTGGCGAAGCCGGCGTTGAAGTGATCGCCGGCGCCGGTGGTGATGAGCGGCGTGGTGGTGAAGGGGCCGGGCACGCACCACGTGCCGTCGGCGGTGGCGCAGGCGGCGCACTCGCGCGGGTGGACGACGACGGTGGTGAGGGCGAGCTTGGCGCGGATGTCGGCGGCCATGCGGCGGAGCGACGCTTCGTCCTCGCCGAGGGCGGAGAACCCGAGGGCGGCGTAGACCTGCTGGGCTTCCTTGAGATTGAGGCCGAGCGTGACGCGGCCGAAGGCGGCGAATTTTGCCATCGCGGCGAGGGCGGCGCGGAGGTCCTCGACGGAGCGTTTCTCCGGATCGCAGAGGTCGAAGAAGTAGATGCAGTCGCGCTTGGGGAGCTTCGGCAGGACCTGCTCGACGAGCTCGACGAGGATCGCGGTCATGTTGGGGACCATCGTCCAGTTGATGAGCGAGACGAGGTCGGCGCCGCCGAGGATCTGGTGGAAGGCGGCCTCGCCCACGACGTCGCAGATGCGGCGGTAGGTGATTTCATCGAGGCACTTCATCTGCCCGAGCATGATCTTGCCGTCGGGGCACTCGACCGCGGTGGTGTGGGCGGCGTCGCAGATGGAGAACGCGCGGGCTTTCGACGCCATTTCGGCGAAAACCGGGTGGATGGCGGGGCTGCCGAGGGCGCCGATGTAGGTGACGCGCGCGCCGGTCGCGAGGAGGGCGTTGGCCATGATGGGGCCGTTGCCGCCGAGTTTGTCCATGCGCGGGAAGAGCTCGATGTTGGTGCTCTTGCCGGCGGCGGCGACGATGCGCTGGCCGAACTCGGTGAGCGACTGCATCGGCGTGAAGTTTTCGCCCTGGCCGTCGCGGCGGGCGACGGGCGTCACGATGGTGTCGACGAAGCCGTCGAAGCCGACGATGGCGGACTTGGCGGCGAGCTGGGCGCGGTTGGCTTGGAGTTCCTGGCGGGCGCGGGTGCGAAACATGGTTGGAAAGGGGAGTGCCGAGCAAAAATCACGGGCGCGACGCCGCAAACAGAATCGTCGGTGGCGGGCGGCCCGGCGCGAAAAACGGGGGCGGGGCGCGTCGGTCGATGCCCGCGGCGCGGCCGGTGAACAAGTTCGCCGGATTTTCCGTTGAAGGTGCCGGGCAAAGCCGCCAACTGTCGCGCCCGTGTCCCTCTTTGCGTCGCTCTCCGTCACTCCCACGTTCGCGTCCGCGAGCCTCGTCAAAATCTTCCTCGATTGCGATGCCGTCGGCCAGGCGATCACGGTGGGGCTCGCGGTCTTCAGCCTGGTGGCGTGGACGATCATGTTCGGGAAGCACTTCGAGCTGAAACGGCTCCGCCAGCTGAACCACAGCTTCGAGGGCCACCTGCGCGACCAGCGCTCGCTGCTCGATCTGCCGGAGTCGTATCGCAACCGGCGCTCGATTCCCTACGCCGACCTCTACGCCGATGCGGTGGAGAGCTATTGGCGCGCCGCGGCGATCGGCAAAGAAAAGGGCAACGACAGCTCGCGGGCCCGCCTCGAGCACGCGGAAAACGCGCTTCAGCGCGCGCTCGCGCGGCAGACGCTGCGCTACGAATCGAGCATGATCTTCCTCGCGTCGATCGTCTCGGGCGCGCCCTTCCTCGGTCTGCTCGGCACGGTTTGGGGCGTGATGGAAGCTTTCAGCGCCGTGGGCGTGCAACAGGCGCCGACGATCCAGACTTTGGCGCCCGGCATCTCGGCGGCGCTGCTCACGACGATCGCGGGCCTCGTGGTCGCGATCCCCTCGGTCTTCGGCTACAATTTCCTGCTCGCGACGACGCGCACGCTGGTGACCGAGATGGAAAATTACGCCAGCTCGCTCGCCGACCGTATCGAGCTGGAATCCAACTGACCCGGATACGACCGCCATGGCCCGCATCTTCCGCCGCAAGCACCAGGCGCACGCGATCTCCGAGCTCAACGTGACCAACCTCGTGGACCTCGCGTTCACGCTGCTGATCGTGTTCATGCTGGCCGCACCGCTGATCCAGCAGGAGCAGACGATCCCCGTGAATCTGCCGACGGAGTCGGCCGCGAAACAGTCCAAGCCCGATCCGGCGCTGCGCTTCGAATCGGTCACGGTCTTGGCCGACGGGTCGATCACGCTCGGCAATCGGCCGATGACGCTTAAGTTGCTGACGGCGGAGTTCGCGAAGTGGGCGGAGCAGCCGAAACCACCGGTGATCCGGCTCCGCGTCGACGCCAAGGCGACGGCACAGCAATGGATCGGCGTGCTCTCGGAAGCCAAGAAAGTGAATCTCCCGATCCAAGTCGACACGCAGGTCGCGAAGTAGGGTTTGCGCCATGTCCGCCGCCATGAACGCCACGTCGCCGCGCGCCTTCATGCTGTCGGCGTCGCTCCACGGCGTGGTGATCGCGGTCATCGTGCTCTTCGCCCTCTGGAACAACCGCGACCGCTCGGATCCGCTCGTGCCGATCACGCTCGTCGCGGGCGAAGGCGACAACTACGGCGCGAAGGAAGCGCCGGCGCTCGGCACCGAGGGCGGCGTGAAGTTGACGGTGCCGGCCTTGCCGGAGCCGCCGAGTCCGCCGGCGCCGACGCCGCCGGTCACCATGACGCTGCCGCCGCCGGACGTCGCGCCGCCGAAGCCGCAGGTGCAACCGGAGCCGCCCAAGCCGATTCCGGTGCCGGAGCCCGTGCCGACCCCGAAGGCCCCCGCGGAAAAAGCGCCGCCGACCCAGGCCGCGAAAAATCCCGACGTGCCCGACTTCAAGAAGAAGATCCAGTGGGAGATCGTGAAGGCGGACGCCAATGCCAAGGCCAAGGCGAAGCGCGAGCGCGACGCCGAGGCCAAGCGGCTGGCGGAGGAGAAAAAGCGGATGACGCTCGAGGAATTCAACCGCGCGCAGAAATCCAAGCAGGTCGCGTCGGCGAAGAACGCCAACGCGAAGATCGAACGCGTCGATGGCGAGGGCATCGCCAAGGGCGTGGTCGGCGGGTCGACGGCGAACAAGGTCGGCGGCGCCGGCGGCAAGGCGTTGAAGAACGACAATCCCGACGTGATCGGCGCCTACCTCGCGTTGTTTCGCCAGGAGCTGCGCCGGTTGTTCGAGCCGCCGCCGGGCTTGGCCGACACGCTCAAGGTGCGGATCGAGGTGATGAACAAAGCCGACGGCTCCCTCTCCGGGGCGAAAGTGGTGCAATCGTCCGGCAGCAAGGAATTCGATCAAGCCGTGCTCGATGCCGTGAAGCGCATCCGCTTGCCGGCGCGTCCGGACCGCAAGAGCGAGGAGCTGACCTTCACGTTTTCGATGAAAGAACTGGATCCGTGAGGATGTGAAAACTTGCGCGAAAAAGTCCTTGCATTCGACGACGGAACTTCGATTTTCCTGACCCCTCGCTAACGCGATCGGGCTCTTAGCTCAGTTGGTAGAGCGCCTCAATGGCATTGAGGAGGTCAGCGGTTCGAACCCGCTAGGGTCCACCAATTTTCCCCGCCGCAAGGCGGGGATTTTTTGTGTCTGCGTGCGGCCGGCGCGGCGCCAGACTGCCGCGGACGACGCACAAGCCGACGCATTGGGTTTGGGCGGCCCGGTTGCCGGCCGGATTCTTTGGCCCGGGTTTGGGATTCGAAGATCGTTCGCAGCGAAGGCGCAGGCGGCGGTGGCAGTGGTCGGCGGGCGGCACTCCAAGTTCGTTGCATCGAAGTCGTCCGATCAAAAAAATCCCGCATCAAGGCGGACTTGATGCGGGAAAAAATGGCGGAGAGGGGGGGATTCGAACCCCCGGTAGGCTTTTACACCTACAACGCTTTAGCAAAGCGCCGCTTTCGGCCACTCAGCCACCTCTCCATCATCAGGGGGCCGAGCGAAACGGCGGCGTCACAAAGTGCAAGGCGGATTTCGCCGCGCGGCTCAGTTCTCGTCGTCCGCCGGCCGCTCCAGCTCCTCGCGGCATTCCGAGATCACGCGCAGCCAGACTTCGCGCAGGTCGAAGAGGCGCGGCACCGCGACTTCGCGCCACGCGAGCAACTGCGGGTGCTCGCCGAGCGCATCGTCGCTGACGATCGCGAGCGAGGCGTTGAGGGCGCCGAGGGCGCGCTTGAACAGGCTCACGGCCATGGCGTAGTCGCCGAAATCGAGCGCGTGGATCGCGTGCACCGCCTGCTCCTCGCCGCGGTGGAGCGACGCGAGCAGCGCCACGGCCGGGGCTTGGGGGACTTTGGCGCCGTCGGCGGCCAACTGCTGCCAGGACCGCTCGAGCGTCTGGTAGATGGCTTTGGTCGCGATGAAGATCGGATTCTTGTGGAGCGTGTAGACCTCCGAATCGGCGTGGGCCGCGGCCTCGTCGTCGTCCGCCTCGTCGTCGTCGGAATCGTCGCTCCAGTCGGAGTCGCCCCAGTCCATCTTCTCCGCGACACGGTCGATGCGGTCGGTGCCGGGCGGGAACGCTTCGTAGAGGCGCACGTAGCGCTCGATCACCTCGTCCTGCTCGCGGAGATAGCGTTCCCAATCGAACTCGTTCCAAGCCAGCTCGCCGCGATCTTCCCAACCGTTGTCCGGGCCGCCGTCGGAGTCGAAGTTGCTCATCCGTGCGGCGAGACTGAGAGCGGGCGGAAACGGAATGCAAATACTTTTCCGGCTGCACCGACGGCGGGGCGATGTGCGTGCGATTGCGGGTTGAACGCGGTGCGCCCGCCGGCCTACGGTTTGCGCTCCATGGCGGATGTTCACCACGAATGCGTTTTCTTCACCGGGCACGTGCAGGGCGTGGGTTTCCGCTACGCGGTGTTGCAGGTGGCCAAGGAGTTCGAGGTCGCGGGTTTCGTGAAGAACCTCGCCGACGGCCGGGTGCAGCTCGAGGTGGAGGGGGCGACGGCCGAGATCGGGGACTTCGTCGCGGCGGTGGAAGAGCGGATGCACGGCTACATCCGCAAGGTGGAGCGGAGCTCGCGGCGGCGGGCGCGCGAGTTCAGCGGTTTTTCCATCCGTTGACACATGGCCGACGCCGCTTCGACACCCGAGTCCGCGCGGATGCCGCCCCAGCCCGGGGCGGCGATCGAGGTGCGCGGGCTGGTGAAGGACTTTTCCGTCGGATTGCGCGGGCTGAAGCTGCGCGCGGTCGACCATCTGGCGCTGACGGTGCCGGCAGGGCAGGTGTTCGGTCTGCTGGGGCCCAACGGCTCGGGCAAGAGCACGACGATCAAGTTGGTGCTCGGTTTGTTGGAGCCGTCCGCCGGCGAGTGCCGCGTGTTCGGGGTGCCCAGCCCGCGCGTGGAGGCGCGGCGGGCGGTCGGCTACCTGCCGGAGTCGCCGTATTTCTACCGGCATCTGACCGGGCGCGAATTGGTGCGGTTCTACGCGCGCATGGGCGGGGTGTCGCGGCGCGAGGTCGACGGGCGCAGCGACGAGGCGCTCGCGGCGGTGGGGCTGCGCGACGCGGCCGACCGGCGCGTGGGCACCTACTCGAAGGGCATGCTGCAGCGCGTGGGCTTGGCGCAGGCGATGGTGCACGATCCGCAGCTGTTGATTTTGGACGAGCCGACGGCGGGCGTCGATCCGTTGGGCGCGGCGGCGATCGGCGAACTGATCCTGCGGCTCAAGGCCCGCGGCAAGACCGTTGTGATCACCTCGCACCTGCTCGGGCAGATCGAGGATGTGTGCGACCGCATCGCGATTCTGGACCGGGGGCGGCTAGTGCTGGAAGGGGCCGTCGGCGACCTCGTGGGCCGGAAGGACCGGCAGGCGCTGGTGGTGGAAGCGTTGCCCGAGTCCGAACTGGCCGAATTGAAAGCCTGGCTGGCGGCCCGCGGCCGCGTGCTCGAGGCGGTGGAGACGCCGCGGGCCCGGCTCGACCGGATCTTCCTCGACCGCATCGGCCGCCGTGATGGCGCGGAGGAGGAGCGGGCATGAACCGCGTGCCGTTCTCGCCGCTGCGCACGTGGTTGATCGCGCAAAACACGCTGCTCGAGGCGGTGCGGCAGCGGCTGTTCCACTTCATTGTTTTCCTCGCGCTGGCGCTGGTGCTGGGCGCGCGCTGGCTGCGCGATTTCAACTTCGGTGCGCCGGAGTTGAAGTTTCTCGCCGACTGCGGCTTCGGCGCGATGACGTTCTTCGGCGCGGCGCTCACGATCACGGCGACGGCGCAGCTGTTTTTCAGCGAGATCGAAAACCGGACGGCGCTCACGCTGCTGGCGAAGCCCGTGTGGCGCGCGGAGTTTGTGGCGGGAAAGTATCTCGGCACGGTGCTGCTCGCGGGCGGCTTCTGCGCGCTGCTGACGGGGCTGCTCATGGCGGTGCTGTGGGTGCGCGAGGGCGAGCTGATGGCGGAATTTCCGGAGACGTTCACGGCGGGCCGCACGGTCAGCTACGGGATGGTCGCGCTGGCGGGCGCGTTCCAATGGCTGAAACTCGCCGTGCTCGCGGCGTTCGGCCTGCTCGTGGCGAGCTACGCGCAGACGCAGCTGTTCGCGATGGCGTCGGGGTTTTTCGTGCTGGTGATCTGCCACCTGCAATACCTCGCGCAGGAGGCCTACGCCCGGGCCGGATCGCTGGCCGGCGAATTGGCCGGGCGCCTGCTCGCGGGGCTCGTGCCGAATTTCCAGGTTTTCGCGGTCGCGGATTCGCTCCTGGCGGAGGACTTCCCCGGGGGCGGCGCGGTGGCGCGGGTGGCGCTTTACGGTGCCGGCTACGCGGCGGTGGCGGTGGGGCTGGCGATCTACTGTTTCCGGCACCGTGAGATCTAGACTGCGCACGGCGGCGACGGCGTTGGCGCTACTCGCGGGAGCGGGGCTCGGCCTCGCGCCGATCGTGGAGCCGGTGTGGCGGGCCCAGCGGGGGCGCGAGCCGGCGCTGCGCGTCCAGACCGCGGCGGCGGCGGGCCAGGGGGTGACGCTCGCGTTGCTCGGCGGATTCCGCGCGCTGGTGGCCGACGTCGCGTGGGTGCGCATGTATGCGCTGTGGGAGCGGCGCGATCTGCCCGCGGTGGAGACGCTGTTGCGGTTCGTGACGTCGGTCGATCCCCGTCCCGTCTACTTCTGGCTCAACGGCACGCGCATCGTGGCCTACGATTTTCCGGTGTGGCGGATCGCGGCGGCGGGCGGCCACGACGCGGTGCCGGCGGAGGTGCAGCAACGCCTCGTCCGCGAGCACGCCGCCCTGGGCCTGCGCTACCTTGGGGCAGCCATGGAGCAGCACCCGCGGAGCCCCGACCTCTGGGTCGAGCAGGCCAACATCCAGCTCAACAAACTCGGCGACCTCGACGCCGCGGCGGCGAGCTATCGCCGCGCCTGGGAGTGCCCGCGGGGGCCGTTCTTCGCCGCCCGCCTCCACGCCGAGGTGCTCCGGCGGGCGGGGCGGGCGCGCGAGGCGCTGGAGTTTTTGCGCACGTTGCACCCGAAGTTGCCGCCCAACGACGACGCGGCCCGGGCGGAACTCGTGCTGGCCCGCATCCGGGACCTCGAGCGCGAA
>JBILLY010000113.1:0-9786 GCA_044375835.1 Opitutaceae bacterium | reverse complement strand
GGCGCTGCAGGCCGCGCACGCGATGGCGCCGTGGATCGTGACCTGGGACGACCACGAGGTGAGCAACAACTACGCGGCTGCGATCGCGGAGCACCCCGAGCGCACGACGACGGAAAAGTTCCTCCTGCGGCGGGCGGCGGGTTACCAGGCGTATTTCGAGCACATGCCGCTGCGCCGCGCGGCGCTGCCGAAGGGGCCGGACATGCTGCTCTACCGGCGCCTCGCGTTCGGACGGCTGGCGGATTTCCACGTGCTCGACACGCGGCAATACCGCACGGACCAGCCGCAGGGCGACGGGGTGAAGCCGGCATCGCCGGTCCTGCTCGACCCGAACGGGACGATTCTGGGCGAGCGGCAGCGCGAATGGCTGTTCGCCGGTCTGGAGAAATCGCCGGCGGCTTGGAACGCGCTGGCGCAGCAGGTGCCGGTGGCGCGGGTCGACCGGGCCGCGGGGCCGGCGGTGGAGGTGAGCATGGACAAGTGGTCGGGCTACGAATTCGAGCGCCGCCGCCTGCTGGCCCACCTGCGCGACCGGCGCATCGCCAATCCGGTGGTGCTGACGGGCGACGTGCACGCCAATTGGGCCAACGAGATCCCGGCGGATCCGGAGCGGCCCGACGCGCCGAGCGTGGCGACGGAGTTTGTCGGGACGTCGATCTCGTCGAACGGGGACGGCACGGCGGAGCCGGCCTACACGGCCGCGATCATGGCCGAAAACCCCGGGGTGAAATTCCACAACGCGGAGCGCGGCTACGTGCGCTGCGAGGTGACGCCGCGGCAGTGGCGGACGGATTTCCGCACGGTGGCCTATGTGACGCGGCCCGGGGCGCCGCTGCAGACGCGCGCGACGTTCGTGGTCGAGTCCGGCCGGCCGCAGCTCCGGCGCGCCTGATCCCGCCCCTTTCCATCCCGTGAAAAACATCGCTTTCCCCTTCATCCGCGGCAGCCGCCCGCTCCGGTTCGCGGTTCCCGGTCTCGGGCTTGCGGTGGTCGCGGCGCATGCCGGCGACCTTGCCGGCACCGTCTCCGATGCGCTGGGCAAGGGTGCTCTCGCCGGCGCGACGGTGACGATCGTCGAACGAAACCTGAGCGAATCCACGGACGGCGGCGGGCGCTTCCGATTCGCGGGCCTGCCGGAGGGAACCTACACGCTCAGTGTCCGCCATCCCGGCTACGAGCCGGCGACGCAGGCGGTGGGCGTGCCGGCAACCGGGGCCCGGACCGTGGCGCTCCAGCTCGGCGCGGAGGTGCTCCGGTTGGACAAGTTTCTCGTCGAGGGCCTGCGCGAGGGCCGCGCGCGTGCGCTCCGGCAGAAGCAGGACCGGACGAACATCGCCGACATCGTCTCCGCCGACGCGCTCGGAAATCTGCCGGACCGCAACGTCGCGGAAGCCCTCTCCCGTCTGCCGGGCGTGAATCTCTCCCTCGATCAGGGCGAAGGCCGCTACGTGAGCATCCGCGGCGTGGAGCCCAATCTCAACCAGGTGTTGATCGACGGCGCGACGATGGCGGCGCCGGGAGGGACGCGGCTCGGCCGCGCCGTGCCGCTCGACACGCTGGGCACGGGACAGATTTCCCAGATCGAAGTCATCAAGAGCGTGACGCCGGATTTGGACGCCAATGCGATCGGCGGCACGATCAACATCAGGACGGCGAGCGCCTTCGACCACGACGGGCGATTCATCGCCGGTGCGGTGGCCGGCAGCCGCAACGGGACGAGGGGAAAAAACACGCCCGAGTTCCAGCTCACCTACGCCGACCGCCACGGGGCGGAGCGAAACTGGGGACTTGCCGCGAGCATCAGCTACGACCGGCGCGATTTCGAAAACCACTGGGTGCAGGCCGCCTGGAGTCCGTTCACCCACAACGGCGCGCCGATCTATCTGCCCAGCGCCTACGAGATCAAACCGGACTCCGGCAGCGCCGAACGCGGCGGAGCGAGTCTGAACCTCGAATACCGGACGCGCGGCGGCACGCAGTATTTCGTCCGCCCGAGCTTCTCCGGCGCGCGGACCCTCCAGCACCGCTTCGAATCGCTCTACTCGACGACCCCGACGCCGGCCGGCGTGAGCCTGACCTCGGCCACGACCGGCACGTTTGCCGGCACGGGCACACGCACGGAGCGCCGCGAATTCCGCATCCTCGTCGACCAGAGTCTGCTCAGCGTCTCGACCGGTTTCAAACGGGCGCTCGGGGGTTTCACGCTGGAGCCGATGTTGAGTTTCTCCGGCGCGAGGGAGGACCGCGGCTACTTCAACGTCCGCCAGTTCCGCAACAACGCGGGCGGCACGGGCCCGATCGCGTTCGACCTCGGCGCGTTCGTCGTGCCGCGCTGGGACGTCGATCCGGCCATCGATACGCCGGCGAAGTATTCGCTGCGCACCACGCGCGACGACACGGGGCTGGTGGAGGAGCACACGTTCACGGCGAAGACCGACCTGCGTTTGGACGCGGACCGCCTGTTGTCCGGGCACCCGGGGTTCCTGAAGACCGGCGTGAAATACACGCAGCGCGCCCGCACGGCCGATCTGGACTCGGCGCGCCTGGTGCCGGTCGGGGCATGGAATCTCGGCGCGGTCGGCGTGCTGCCCGGGGTGCCGGTTTACGACGGACGCTACACGAGCGGATTCCGCCTCGATTGGGACAAGATCGATGCGTTCATCGCGGCCAATCGCGCCCTCACGACCTTCGACGCCGCGGCGTCCGCCGCGAATTCCATCGAGGACGACTACGACATCGACGAATACATCTACGCCGGCTACGCGATGGGCAGCGTCGGGCTCGGACGCCTGACATTGCTGGCCGGCGCGCGCTGGGAGCGCACCGACGCCACGATCCGTGCCGTCGAGGCGCGCAACGTCGCCGGCGCGGTGGTCGGCCGCTTCCCGAAATCGGGCACGACGAGCCACGACAAGTTTCTGCCGAATGCGCAGGGCGTCTATCGCTTCACGGACCGGGTCCTGTTGCGCGGGGCGCTCACCCGCACCATCGGCCGACCGGCCTACGAGGATGCGCGGCCGCTCGCGCAGTTCCGCTACGACCCGCTGGGCGCCGCCGCCTCGAACCCCGCGTTTCCCAACACCGGCACCGTGTCGGTCGGCAACCCGCAGCTCGGCCCCTACGACTCGGCCAATGCCGATGTCTCGCTCGAATGGTATCCGCAGGGCGGCGGGCTGCTCTCGGTCGCCTATTTCCACAAGGACATCGACGATCCGATCTATACCTACGCGGAGACGCAGCAAAACGTCACCTACAGCGGGGTCGCGCTGCAGCGACTCGACCTCACGAGCAGACGCAACGCGGACAGCGGCAAGATCTCCGGCGTGGAGATCGCGGCGTATGTGCCGTTCCGTTTCCTGCCGGCGCCGTTCGACGGCCTCGGCCTGGATGCGAATCTCACGCGCATCGGCTCCAGCCAGACGATTCCGACGCGGCCCCGCGAAGATCTCCCGTTCTTCCGCCAGCCCGGCAGGATCTCGGCGGTCACGCTGTTCTACGAGAAGCACGGATTCGGCGCGCGCGTGGCGTGGACCCACACCGACGAACAGATCTACACCCTCGGCTCCGCGCCGCTGAGCGACATCTACCGGCGGGCGCGGGGGCAATACGACGCGCAGGTGCGCTACCGGTTCGGCGCGCACTACTCGATCACGGCGTCCGTGCGGAATCTGACGCGCGAGCCGGAGCAGTTTTCCTACGGCATCCGCTCGCTCGTGCAGTCGAGCCGGCTGCTCGACCGCGACTACCGGCTGGGCGTGAATTTCAATTTCCGATGAGATCCGCGATCGTCGGCCTCCTGCTCGCACTCGCCGCGCCGGCGATCCCCGGCGCGGCGGAAAAGACGGGGACCGCCCCGGAGCCGCTGTCGCCGCCCGTCGGCCGGCTCACGACACCGGGCTGGGGTTACCGGGAGCTGCGGCGTTTCAAAGCGCCCGAGGCCGGGCAGGGGGTGGCGGTGGACCGGGAGTTTTTCTACGCGATCAACAACCGCGCGATCGGCAAATACCGGAAGGCGACGGGCGAGCGCGTCGCGGGCTGGGAGGGCGGTGCGGGCGGCGAAGTGATCCACCTCAACGCGGGTTTCGTGCGCGAGGGGCGGCTCCACGCGATCCACTCCAACTATCCGGGCGTGCCGATGCTGAGCTCGCTGGAGTTTTTCGAGGCGGCGACGCTGCAGCCGGCGGGATCGCACAGTTTCGGGCGGATGGACGGCTCGTTCACGTGGCTCGACCGCGCGCCGGCGACGGCGCCGCGGGCGGCGGCGGGGCGCTGGATCGCGTGCTTCGTGCACTACGGGAACCGGGCGGCGGAGCCGAACCGGGATGCGACGTGGACGCAGATCGTCGCGTTGGACGACGAGTGGCGGCGCGTGGCGGGTTGGGCTCTGCCGGCCGACCTGACGGCGCGCTTCGGCGGCCGCGGCTACAGCGCATCGGGCGGCGCGTTCGGCCCGGGAGGCGATCTTTACCTGACGGGACACGACAACACGGAGTTGTATGTCGTCGCCTGGCCGAAGGCGGGATCGGTGCTCGAGTGGATCGCGACGATGCCGTTTCCCTCGGAGGGGCAGGCGTTCGCGTGGGACCCGGAGGATCCGGGTGTGCTCTACTCGGTGCTCAAGCGGACGAAGGAAGTGATCGTCGGGCGCGTGACGCGGCCGACGCCGGCGCGGTGAACGGGCCGCCGCGCGGCGGAGCGGGTTGGCCGCCGAGACACCCGGCGCGCGCGAGGTGGGCGTCGGCTCTCGTGCGGATCAAGTCGCGGGGCGGCGGGCGGCGAGCGCCGGACCGACGGGCCGGCCAACGGCGGCGCGGCGGGAATCAGTCGGCGAAGCGGAGGGCGTAGAGGTCGGCGTCCTTGAGCTGGACGCGGAGGCGGACGGGGCGGCCGCGAAGGGCGGCGAGGTCGGGGCCTTTTTTCCAGTTCGCGACGGCGGCGAGTTCGTCGCCGAAGAGTTCGGGCATGTCGGCGAGGGCGAAGCCGGGCAGCGGACGGCCGGTGGCGGCGTCCTGAATCTCGATC
This sequence comes from Opitutaceae bacterium, assembly GCA_044375835.1. Taxonomy (GTDB): domain Bacteria; phylum Verrucomicrobiota; class Verrucomicrobiia; order Opitutales; family Opitutaceae; genus ER46. Next base: position 4,764 of record JBILLY010000113.1, on the reverse strand, counting down.
CGCAGGCTGCCGGCGGCGGAGGTGGCGTAGTTGAGGCGGAGACGCGAGCCGGCGAAGACGAGCGGCGGCGTGGTGAATTCGCCGCCGCGGGCGCCGGCGTGCATCGAGGCGAAGCCCTGCGACCGCACGGTGAGACGGCGGATGCGGTGGTCGGCGTGGCGGTAGTGCTCGCTGATGTAGAGCGACCACTCGCCGTCGCCGCCGTCGTAGAGGCCGCAGGCGGTCATGTTGTTGCGGTCGGTCCAGTTTTTGAGGTCGGGGCCGGGACGCACCCACGCTTCGAGAAAAGGGCGGTCCCACGTGACGCCATCGCGGCTCGACATGAAGACGGCGTCGGAGGCGCCGGGGCCGCCGGGGTGGCCGGGGACCTTGGTGCGTTTCGGAAGGTAGCGCTTGGGAAAAGAGAGAAAGAGGTGCGGAGCGGTGGGGCAGGCGATGGTGGCGGACGTGTAGAAGTGCTCGACGGGCGCGTCGGCGGCGTAGCGGTGGAGCGTGGGCTCGCCCCAGCCGAGAAAATCGGTGGAGGCGCTGCTCTGGATGGCGCGGACGCCGCCGGCGAAGATGCGCGAGAAGCAGAGGTAGCGGTCGCGCGGGGCGTCCCAGAGCGCGAGGTTCTGCGAGTCGAAGGCGCCCTTGGTCATGACGGGTTCGGGGCGGAGTTTGCGCCAGACGAGGCCGTCGGCGGAGGCAAAGGCGTAGAGGCCGCCGGGCGTGGCGCCCTGGTGCCAGTTGGTGCCCTTTTCCTTGATGCCGCCGAGGGCCTTGTAGCGCTGGTCGGGTGGCGCGGCGGGGTTGGGGTCGAGGAACGGGGCGAAGTTGTGGGATTCGACGCCGCGCCAGACGACGTTGTTGTCGGTCGAGCCGTTGACGGCGATGAGGCCGACGCGGGGGCGGGTGAAATGGATGCCGTCGCTGCTCTCGGCGACGCAGGTGACCTGGGCGGCGCTGTGGTCCGAGCCGCCGGCGGAGCCGCGATAGTAGAGGCGGACTTTCGGGCCGTCCTGGATGACGGAGAAGTAGGCGGAGGTCGGACCCTCCCACGGTTGATCGGTGGTGAGGACGATCTCGCGGCGGACGGGGGCGTGGAGGCGGAGGGCGGCGCCGGATTTGGAGGCGACCAGAAACTCGTCGACGAAAAGTTCCCAACGCGTGCCGAGATCGAGCGGCGCGGCGGTGGGCGCGACGGCGGTGGGCGCGGGCGCGGTGGCGGCGCGGGAGAATGGCAACAGCAGGCTGAGCGCGGCGGCGGCGAGGGTCGTCGAGCGGATGCGCTGGGCGCGACGGGGAAGCGACGCGGTGCGGAGGGCGGAGCGGAGCAGGCGTGGGATGGCGCTCATTGGCGGGCGGCGGGAGCGGAGGCGCGGGCGGTGACCTGGGGTTTGGCCTCGGGGTGGGTGGCGAGAAGGGCGCGGAGCTTTTGCACGACCTCGGGTTGGGCGGCGGCGAGATTTTTGGTTTCGTCCGGGTCGGCGCGGTAGTCGTAGAGCTCGAACTCGGCGGTGGCGGCGGCGGCGCCGGGAGCTTTCCACTCGACGAGGCGGTAGCGGTCGGTGCGGACGGCGCGGCCGAGGCGCGGGTTGCGCGGGTAGACGTGGATCACATGGTCGCGGTGCGGGGCGGCAGGGTCGGCGAGGAGGGCGGCGAAGCTGCGGCCGTCGAGGCCGGCGGGCGCGGGCAGGCCGGCGAGGGCGGCGAGGGTGGGGTAGACGTCGGCGGTTTCGACGAGGGCGGAGGAGGCGGCGCCGGGGCGGCCGGGAACGGCGACGAGGAGCGGGATGCGGGCGGCCTGCTCGTAGTTGGTGTGTTTGCACCACATGCCGTGATCGCCGAGGTGCCAGCCGTGGTCGCCCCAGAGGACGACGAGGGTGTTGGCGGCGAGGCCGGTCTCGTCGAGGGCGGCGAGGACTTTGCCGGCCTGGGCGTCCATGTAGCTCGCGGCGGCGTAGTAGCCGTGGATGAGGCGGCGCGTGAGGGCGGGATCGAGGGGTTCGGTGCCGGCGGGGATGCCGGCGTAGCCGCGGAGTTCGCCGCCGAACTGCGGGGCGTAGGTCGGGGCGCCGTCGGGCGGCGTGACACGGGCGGGGAGCGGGAATTTGGCAGGGTCGTGGAGGTCCCAGTATTTTTTCGGGGCGACGAAGGGCAGGTGCGGTTTCAGGAAACCGACGCCGAGGAAGAACGGCTCGCGGCTCGTCGCGGCGGAGCGGATACGGCGGACGGCCTCGGCGGCGATCTGGCCGTCGGCGTAGGTCTCGTCGGGGACATCGGCGGATTCGACGGCGGCGCCGTTGGGCTGTTTGGCGGCTTTGGCGGCGGATCTTTTCTTCGCGGCCTTGGCGCCTTCGGGGGCGTCGTTCTCCGGCAGGGCGTAGTGGCCGACGCGGGGGCGGAAGGAGGGGACGGACCAGGAGGCGGCGTCGTCGGTGTTGCCGTGGCCGGTGTGGAAGATTTTGCCGAGGGATTCGGTGCGGTAGCCGTGTTGGCGGAAGTATTGGGCGACGGTGACGGCGTCGGGGCGGGCGACGCGGAAATTGGTCGGGAGGTCGTAGATGCCGAGGGTCTGCGGGCGCAGGCCGGTCATGAGGGTGTTGCGCGAGGGGGAGCAGACGGCCTGGTTGCAGTAGGCGCGGTCGAGGCGGAGGGCGCGGGCGGCGAGGCGGTCGAGGTGGGGCGTGCGGGCGAGCGGATCGCCGTAGGCGCCGAGGACGGGTTTGAGGTCGTCGACGCAGAGGAGGAGGATGTTGGGCCGGGTGGCGGGCGCGGCGGCGCGCGCGGCGCAAAGCGCGGCGACGAAGGCGGCGGCGAGCAGGGACAGACGGAGGGCGAGGCGGGGGCGAGGGGCGGGCATGGGAGCGGGAGGGCGGGGGGCGGAGAGCGGAGCGCTGAAGGCTGAGAGCCTAGCGCTGAGAGCTTAGAGCTGAGAGTTCAGAGCTTTGAACTTAAAGCTTAGAGCTTACAGCCGAGAAGCCGCCGGCAGGTGACGGCGAACGGCGGCGAGGAGTCGGGCGGCTTCGAAGGGTTTGGGCAAGATCTCGACCATGCCGAGGCGGCGCAGGACGTCGGGATGGGTGGATGGATCCTGACCGGACATGCCGATCACGGGGAGATCGGGAGCGATGAGACGGAGTTTTTGCGCGAGCGTGGGGCCGTCGATTTCGGGCATGGTGAAATCGGTGAGGACGAGGCCGACGCCGGAGTCGGCTTCGGCGAAGAGGCGGAGGGCGACGGCGCCGGAGGGGGCGGCGAGCACGGTGTAGCCGACGTGTTCGAGCAGATGCCGGAGGGTGGAGAGCACGGCGGGCTCGTCGTCGACGACGAGAATGGGAGCGGACTTCGCGGGGGCGTGGGCGTCGGGTGCCGAGGCGAGGGCGGCGGCGGGCGGAGCCACGGAGTCGGGAGCCGGTGATGCCGGGGCGGGACCGGCTGTCGCGGACGGTGCGGCGGGGACGAGTTCGGGGAGGTAGATGCGAAACGTGCTGCCTCGGCCCGGCGTGCTTTCGACGCGCACGAAGCCCTGGTGGGCGCGGACGATGCCGTGCACGGAGGCGAGACCGAGACCGGTGCCGCCGGGCTTGGTGGTGAAGAACGGGTCGAAGATGCGGGGCAAGATCGCGGGCGGGATGCCGGTGCCGGTGTCCGCGACGGCGAGCACGAGGAAGCGGCCGCTGCGCGGGGCTTTCTCCTCGGGGTGGAGCGCGGCGTCCGTCCGGGCGAGCGAGAGGCGCAGCGTGCCGCCGCCGGGCATGGCGTCGCAGGCGTTGTCGCAGAGGTCGGCGACGACCTGGCGGAGCTGGGTGACGTTGGCCTGGACGGTGCCGGAGTCATCGTCGGGGCCGACGACGGTGACGGCGGCGGGGAGGGAGCGCAGGTGCAGCAAAACGCCGCTGGCCATGACGATCGGCGTGAGGATGTTGTTGAGGTCGTGGGCGACGCCGCTGGCGAGGGTGCCGACGACTTCGAGGCGCTGGCGGTGGAGCAGCTGCGCTTCGATTTCCTTGCGGCGGGAGATGTCGGCGTGCGTGCCGCAGAGGCGGAGCGGGGAGCCGGCGGCGTCGAACTCGACGATCATGCCGACGGTGCGGAGCCATTTCCAGGCGCCGGACTTGGTGCGGCGCCGATACTCGATGACGTGGGTGCGGCCGCTGGCGAGGCAGCGGCGATACTCGGCGACGGCGGCGGCGCGGTCGTCGGGGTGGATCGCCGCGAGCCAGGCGGCGAGGTCGGGCTGGAATTCCGCGGGATCGAAGCCGAGCAGGCGGGCGGACTCGGAGCTGGAGAGGCTCTCGCCGGTGCGGACGTTGAGTTCGAACCAGCCCTGCGCGGTGGCGGCCATGGCGAGGCGGAGGCGCTCCTCGTTGCGGCGGAGGAGGTCGTCGGCGCGGCGGCGCTCGGAGATGTCGCGGACGGCGGCGATCACGCGGGTGGCGTCGCCGAGGCGGGCGGAGCGGAGGGCAATCTCGGACCAGAAGACGGTGCCGTCGGCGCGGCGGCTGCGCCATTCGAAGACCTGCGGTTGGCCGGCGAGGGCGAGGTGGAGGCGGGCGAGGGCATCGGTGCGGGAACCGGGCGGCTCGCCGAGGCTGTGGTCGCCGAGGGAGCGGCCGAGGAGCGTGGCGCGGTCGGCGCCGAAGAGGGTGCAGGCGCGGTCGTTGACCTCGACGATGCGGCCGTCGGGCTCGTGGATGAAGATGGCTTCGCTGGCGGCGTTGAAGATCTCGCGGTAGTTTTCCTCGCTGGTGCGGAGGCGGGCGGCGACGGCGCGGAGGC
>JBILLY010000072.1:0-11542 GCA_044375835.1 Opitutaceae bacterium | reverse complement strand
ATGATGTTCATCTACTGGGAGCTCGTCGGTTTCAGCTCCTGGCTGCTCATCAACCACTACCTGCACAAGCAGAGCGCCGCCGACGCCGCCAAGAAGGCCTTCATCGCCAACCGCGTCGGCGACTTCGGTTTCCTGCTCGGTATCGTCTGGTGCTACGCCCAGTTCGGCACGACCAACCTCTCCGAAATCGAGAAACTCGCCGACGGCGCCGCCTTCTCGTTCTGGATCCCGCTCTTCCTTTTCTGCGGCGCGGTCGGCAAATCCGCGCAGCTCCCGCTCCACGTCTGGCTGCCCGACGCCATGGAGGGCCCGACGCCCGTGTCCGCGCTGATCCACGCGGCCACGATGGTCGCCGCCGGTATCTACATGCTCTGCCGCATCAACGTCCTCATGACGGCCGATGCGCTCCAGGTCATCATGTGGGTCGGCGCCGCCACCGCGCTCTACGCCGCGCTCTGCGCCATCGTGCAGAGCGACATCAAGAAGGTCCTCGCTTACTCCACGCTCTCGCAGCTCGGCTACATGGTCGCGGCCTTCGGCCTCGGCTCGCTCTCCGTCTCCCACGGCGACCACTCGCACCTGATGGCCGCGGGCGTCGGCGCCGCGATGTTCCACCTCACGACGCACGCCTTCTTCAAGGCCCTCATGTTCCTCGGTTCCGGCTCCGTCATCCACGCGTGCCACCACGAGCAGGACATCTTCAAGATGGGTGGCCTCGCGAAGAAACTGCCCGTCACCTTCGCCACCTTCACCCTCGGCGTGCTCGCGATCATCGGCATGCCCGGTCTCGCCGGCTTCTTCTCCAAGGACGCGATCCTCTATCTCGCCTACGCGAAGAACACCGGCGTCTTCGCCGTCCTCGCACTCACCGCGGTGCTGACCTCTTTCTACATGGTCCGCATGTGGAAGATCACCTTCCTCGGCACCCCGCGCAGCGAAAACGCCGACCATGCCCACGAGGGCGGTCTCACCCTCACCGCGCCGCTCGTCGTCCTCGGCGTCCTGTCGGTCATCGGCGGCTACGGCTTCTTCTACTCGACGATCTTCGCCGGCAAATTCGACGGCGTGATCGATCAGATCGTCCACCCGCACGGCACCGATCACATGGTCATCCTCGGCGTCAGCCTCGCCGTCATGCTCGTCGGCGGCCTCGCCGCCCTCGGTCTCTACAAGCCGGCCGCGACCGACTCGCTCGCCGACAAAGCTCCGGGTGCCTTCGCCGGCCTCTCCGCCCTCAAGGGGTCGTTCGACCGCGCTTACGATTACTACGTCGCCAAGATCCAGCAGCGCTTCGCGATGGTGCTCAATTTTTTCGAGCAGATCTTCCTCGCCGGCCTGATCGTCCGCGGCCTCGCCGGCATCGTCGGCCTCTTCGGCCTCGGCGCCCGCGCCCTCCACGTCGGCAACGTCAACGCCTACGCCTACTGGTTCCTCCTCGGCGCCGTCGCGCTCTGGGCCCTGGCCGCCGGTGTCCTGAAATTCTGAAGACGCGATGAGCAATTTGCCCTTCGATCCGCTCCTGGCCTCCATCGCGATCCCGCTCGCGGCGGCCCTCGCCATCGCCCTCGGCCTGCCCAAGCGCTGGTCCGTGCGCCTCGCCTACGTCGCCTTCGCCGCGCCGCTGCTTCTCGCGTTGCACACGTGGTGGCATTTCAACGCCGTGCCGCAGACCGCCGGCTACGCGTTCCTGATCACCTATTCGACCGGCCTCACCAAGATCGGCATCTCGCTCAAGCTCGGCCTCAACGGTATCTCGATGCCACTCTTCGTCATGGCCGGCATCGTCGGCTTTGCCGCCGGCCTCTACGCGCTCCAGTCGCAGGCCGAACGCCTGAAAATCTACGTGATGCTGCTTCTGATCATGCAGGGCGGCCTCATGGGTGTCTTCGCCAGCGTCGACATCTTCTTCCTCTACTTCTTCCACGAACTCGCGCTCATCCCGACCTTCATCATGGTCGGCGTCTGGGGCGGGCGCGACCGCAGCTATGCGGCGATGAAGATGACGATCTATCTCACGCTCGGGGCGATGCTCTCGCTCGTCGGCCTGATCGCGCTCTACGTGAAGAGCGGCGCCAACACCTTCGACCTGATCGCCCTCAAGGCCCACCTCGCCGGCGTCCCGCTCGCGACCGCCTTGCAGGAAAACCTCTTCGCCCTCCTCACCGTCGGCCTCGGCGTGCTCGTCTCGCTCTGGCCGCTCCACACCTGGGCCCCCCTCGGCTACGGCGCCGCCCCGAGCTCCAACGCCATGCTCCATGCCGGCGTGCTGAAGAAGTTCGGCCTCTACACCCTGATCCAGGTCGCGCTCCCGCTCCTGCCCGCCGGCCACGTCGCCTGGGCCCACCCGCTCGCCTGGGTCGCCGTCCTCGGCAACGTCCTGATCATCGGCTTCGTCACCATCGCCCAGCGCGATCTCAAGCAGATGCTCGGCTACAGCTCGGTCATGCACATGGGCTACGCCTTCCTCGGCATCGCGGTCGGCACCTCCGTGGGTCTCGGCGGCGTGGTCCTCATGATGGTCGCTCACGGGCTCTCCGTCGCGCTGCTGTTCTTGCTCGCGACGAGCGTCTACCACCGCACGCAGACGTTCGCCCTCGACGAGATGGGCGGCCTCGCCAAGCAGGCCCCGGTGCTCGCCGCATTGTTCGTCGCCGGCACCTTCGCCAGCATCGGCCTCCCGGGCTTCGCCAACTTCTGGGGCGAACTCACGATCTTCGTCGCCCTCTGGAACTTCTCCCCGGCCATCACCGCCTGCGCCGTCGCCGGCGTGATCATCTCCGCGATCTACGGCCTGCGCGCCGCCGCCGCCATTTTCTTCGGGCCGCCGACCGCGCAGTTCACCGAGGTCGCCGCCAAGCACCCGCCCTCCGACCTCCGCTGGTCTGAGAAAATCCCCGCGCTCGTCCTCCTGGCCGCGCTCCTCTTCCTCGGCCTCTGGCCCAAGTCGATGTCCGACTCGATCAACGCCGCGCTCCCGGCTCCCGCCGTCAAGGTGGCCGCCAGCTCCGCCCTCCCGCGATGACCCTCGAAGCCGTCAAACTCGCCGCCGCCGACAACCTCTGGGGCGCCATCGTCCCGGAGCTGATGCTCGCGTGCATCGCGCTCCTGCTCCTCGTCGCGGAGATCGTCCTCCCGAAGAAGCACCACGTCCTGATTCCGGACCTGGCGATCGCCGGCCTGCTCGGCACGCTCATCGGCCTCTTCATCAATTGGAACTCCGCGCTCCTCGGCGCCGAGACGTTCAACGGCCTCCTCTACCACAGCGCCGCCGGCCAGGTCATGCGCGCGTTTTTCATGCTCGCGGCGCTTCTCGCCTGTGTGCTCGCCCGCATCACGCTCGCCCGCCAGCCGATGCCGCGGGTCGAGTTCTTCCACATTCTGCTCGTGGTGACCGCCGCGATGATGCTGCTCGCGCAGAGCAACCACTTCATCCTCACCTTCGTCGCCCTCGAGACCCTCACGATCGGCCTCTACATCCTCGTCAGCTACCACCGCACGAGCGCGTTCTCCCTCGAGGCCGGCCTCAAGTATCTGATCATGGGCGCCCTCAGCTCGGGCCTCCTGCTGTTCGGCATCGTCTTGCTCTACGGCGTCGCGGGAAACCCCGCGCTCCCGTCGCACACGGCGCAGGCCTTCAACTACGCCGAACTCGCCCGCTTCCTCGCCGCCAACAACAACAACTTCGTCGCCGGCCTCGGCGTCGTCCTCGTGCTCGCCGGCGTCGCCTTCAAGATCGGCGCGTTTCCCTTCCAGATCTGGGTGCCCGATGTCTACCAGGGCGCGCCTACGCCCGTGACCGCCTTCCTCGCCGTCGCGTCCAAGGGCGCCGGTTTCGCCGTGCTGCTCGCCCTCTGCGGCTCCGGCGGCGTCTTCGCCGCCTACAACCACCTGGTGACGCCCGCGCTCACCGCGATGGCCGTCGCCACGATCATCTTCGGCAACATCGCCGCGCTCACGCAGCACAACGTCAAACGCCTCATCGGTCTCTCCGGCGTCTCCCACGCCGGTTTCCTCCTGCTCGGCGTCGTCGCCTCCCGTCACGTGCCGATGGCCGTCGGCGCCGTCTATTTCTACCTCTTCGCTTACTTGATCGCCTCGTTCGCCGTGTTCGGGGTGATGGCCCACCTCGCGGGCACCGAGGATTCCGACCAGGACCTCGATCACTACACCGGCCTCGCGAAGGAGAACCCGTTTCTCGCCACGGTGCTCGCCGTCGGTCTCGGTTCGCTAGCCGGCATCCCGCCGCTGGCGGGGTTCATGGGCAAACTCTTCGTCTTCATCGCCGCCTTCCAGTCGGGCGCCCGCGCCGTGTTGGCCGTGGCCGTCGTCGGCGTCGTGATTTCGATCTATTACTACTTCGGCTGGATCAAAGCGGCCTTCTTCGAGACGTGGATGCCGCCGGCCGACGACCCCAACGCCCCCGTGCGCCCCGCGCGCACGCCGGTCTCGCTGGTGGCCGGCCTGACGCTCGGCACGCTCGCCCTCGCCTCGGTCGCCCTCGGTTTCTACCAGGGCCCGCTCGGCGCGTGGCTGACGATGAAGTAAACGGGGCGGGCGATCTCGCCCGAGTTACCCCTTGCCCAGGGGTTCGCTACCGGCGCACGTGACGGCATTCCTGTTTCACGGGCGGTTTCCCGTCTTGCGCCCTCCGCCGCTCTTTGCGCCCATCGCGGGCGCGCATGAGAATCACCGGCCTCGCCCTCGTTCCGCCTCCGACCGCCGCGGATTGTCCCAAGGTCACGCCCGAGCTGCTCGCCTCCGTGCTCGCCCGGTATTCGCGGAGCAACGACGGCCTCGCCGCCATTCTCTCCAAGGTCGACCTCGCCAACCCCGACGCCTCCATCGACCGCATTCTCAAGTTCGTCGACTACGGCCACGCCTCGATCGGCGGCCTCACCGGCGGCCTCGCGATCGCGCTCGACGACGTCTCGATGTGGCTCGCCTACAAAATTTTCGAGATCGCCACGATGGCCGACGGCCAGGAGTCCAGCACGCGCTACATCACGATGGACGCCGCCAACGTCCCCACCGCCGAGGAACTCGGCATCCCGGCGGATCTCGGCCCCCGGTGGCGCGATATTCTCGCGCGCAGCTTCGCGGCCTACCACGCCGAATACGCCCGCCTCGACGCGCTCGCGGCCGCCGAGCCGCACCGCGTGCGCCTGCCCGCGGACGCCAAGCCCGCCGTCGTCACCCGCCTGCGGAAGAACTACGCCCTCGACCGCGCCCGCTACTTCATCCCGCTCGCCACCCGCACCAACCTCGGCCTCGTGCAGTCCTCGCGCATGTGGGCGACGACGGTGAAGCAGCTTGATTCGCTGCCCCACCCGGAGGCCAAGGCCGCCGCGAAACTCATCCGCGACGAATTGCTCAAGCAGTCGCCCCGGCTGATGCGCCACAGCAGCGCGGAGAAATCCTACGTCGCCCAAGCCGAGCAGGAACTCGCGGCGTCACTCGCCCTCGGCCGCGCCCGTCTCTCCGCCGCGCCGCTCGCGGACGAGGTCTGGGTGCACGTCGACCGCGCGACGCCGCCGTGGCTCGCCGAGACGCAGTCGATCGAAAACGCCCTCTGCCATCGCGCCAACCGCTACGGCCAGCAAGGCACCGCCACCCGTCGAATGCGCGTGAGCTTCGCGTGGAACAACCTGGCGATCGCCGAGCTGCGCGACCTCAATCGCCACCGCACCGGTCATCGCTACACGCCGTTGATCCAGGCCGGTTTCTATCTGCCGTCCGAGATCGACCGGGCGACGCACGCGGCGTTGCTCGGGGACCAACTCGAGCTGACGCGCGAGCTCATGGCGCGCGGTTCGCCGGCTTACGTGTATTCGTTGCTGCTCGGCGCGCAGACGCCGTTCGAACACAGCACGCATGCGGACAAGTTCATCTACGAAGCGGAATTGCGCACCGGCATGGGCGCGCACTACCGCTACGCCGAGCACCTCAGCGCGGCGCTGCAGGCCTTTTTCACCCAAGTGCCCGCGGCCCGCGCGTGGGTCGTCGAAGGCACGGCCGAGCCGGAGTGACGCATACTCGACCCGCAGCCTCCCTGGTCGCGGATCATCGGCGGGACGGGCCCAGCCCGCGGGGCGCGTCGGCGGACCGGTAGGTTTTGGCGGTGCCGCAGTGTCTTGGCCGGCCGACGGAAGTCCGGCTCCAGCCCGCGAGAACTCGGGCATTTCGGAGCCGACGGGCGCCGCCCTCCCACGACCGCGCGCCCCGGTCCACCGGCCGGATTTGGTTTGCCGCAAATTGGCGGCAATGCCTTCTTCCCGCGTGCGCCCTGCCGTGAAGCCCAGCTTTCCCGCGCTGCTTGCCGGTTTTATGATCGTTGCCGGTTCCGGTTGGGCTGCCGACGCCACCAGCCCGGTCGATGCGGCGCAGCGCAATACGCCCTTTCAACCCGGCGCCACCGTCACCCCCGACCGCCGCGCGCCGGCGGATCAGGCCAATCGCACCGTGCAGGACAAGCGGGTCGAGCCGCCGGTGATCGACCGCACGATGGCGCCCCAATCCGGCTTGCGGGCCGCAATCGCCGTGCAGGAGGCGCGCGAGAAAAACGTGATCGAGCGCGATTCCCGCCGGCCGGAGACGGTCGAGCGCGTGATGAGCGGCTACAACCACCGCGACGCCGCGATCTCGACCGACGCCAACACCACCAAGCCGCCGACGGTATCGCGCTACCAGGACGGGCTTTCCTCGGCGACCGCGACGAACATGGCGCGGTTTCCCGCCGTCGACCGCGCGACCAACGCGAAGATCAACCGCTTCGTGTTCCGCCGGAATCCCGGCGAGGGCGCGCCCGCGACCGATGGCGCGACCGTGACGCCCGCGGCCGGTGGTTCCGTGCCCGTCAAGTGAAGTGTCCGCCGCCGCGATGAGCCGCTTCCGCGTTCTCCAGTTCAACATGCAGTTCGGGCAGATTTGGGACGACACGTATCCCGACCGCGCCCCGATCCGCCTGGAAGCCACGATCGAGGAAATCCGGCAGCACGCGGCCGATGTGATTCTGCTGCAGGAGGTCGAGCAGGCTCTGCCGGGCGGGGTGCAGTTCCAGCCGCCGCCGAACTACACGCGGCTCATGGCGGAGCTGCCCGACTACCACGGCTGGTTCAGCTACCCGAAGGCCGACCCGCGCGAGCTGCCGTTTGGCATCGGGTTGGCGATTCTGTCGCGCACGCCGCTCTTCGAGACCGTGCGGATCGACGTGCCGTCGCCCCCGATCGAGTTCGACTTCTTTGGCAAAAAAATGACGCCGACGGACCGTGTCCTGATCGGGGCGAAAACCCGCCTCGGCGGGCGCGAGGTGACATTTCTCAACACCCACTTGCTCGCCTTTTTCATGCTCGACTCGAGCAGCCAGACGAATCCCTTCCAGCGCGAACTGGTCGCGGATCAGCTGGCGCGGGCGTCCGGCGCGACCGTGCTCGCGGGCGATTTCAACGTGAGCAAGCACGACTCCCTCGTGCAGCAGTTCGGGTCGCACGGATTTTCGACCGTCCAGGACTCGGCGGTCACATGGCGGCGCCGGCCCTACGTGCTCGACCACGTCTTTTACAACGCGCCCCTGCGGTGCGTGGGCCACCGCGTGGTGCCGACCATGGCCAGCGACCACCTGCCGCTCGTGGCGGATTTCGAGTTCGCCTGACCGCGCGGCGCGCGGGAATTCCCAAACGCCAAAGCGTCAAAACCCAAAATCGGCGCCGCAATCCGAGGACTCGTTTTGGCGTTTGGCCCTTTGGGATCTGGAGTTTTCTTCAACTGCGCCGGACGCGCTCCTTCTCGTCTTCGCGCTCCTCTTCGATCCGAGCGCGCTCGCCGGCGATCTGCTGTTTGATCTTCTCCGCGTCCTCGAGTTTCTGCGCCGCGAAGGCGTCCTCGAGCTGCTTCTTCAGGAAGATTTCGCGCTCGGCGAGTTTGCCCTTGTAGACGCGGTCGATCTCCGCGAGCCGGCCCTTTTGCTCGGCGGTGAGGGGCTTGTTGGCGGTCGGATCGGCCTTGGCCAGCCGCTCCATGGCGAGTTCGTAGGCGCTTTTCATGGCGCAAGGTTGCAACGTCCGGCGGTGGCGTTGGCGAACGAAAACGCTCGTCGGACTCATCCGCCGTCAGCCGAAGCTCACCCCTAGCCACAGCGCGAGCGCCACGACGGCAAAGGGCGGCAACCAGCCGCCGCGGATCTGTTTCCACCCGGTGCCGTAACCCCAGAGGAGCGCGGCCGCGAGGGCGGCCAAGGTGAGTGTCCCCGCCCAGGGCGTGTCGAACCGCGCGGTCAGGAAGGCGCCCGGGATCTGCACGCTCGTCTGCACGGCGCGCTCGATCCCGAGCAGCACGAGCGCGGCGGCGTGGTTGCAAAGGGATGCGCCCGCGGTGAATCCGACCAGTCCGCACAGCAGCGCCGCGAAACCGCCGAGCGTCACGAGCATCGCGGCGGGCACGAGCAGGAGGTTGGCGACCAACGCCCCGGGGGTGAGCAGGCGGAAAAACTGCACGCCCGTCACCAGGCTCACGAGGCTGGTCGCCACGCCGATCGCGAGTGCCGCCGTGAGCCAGCGCCACGCGAGATCCGCGGCGTGGTGAAACCAGCGCCACGTCGGCTTCGGCAGCGCGCGGAACGGCGACCAGCGGGCGGCCCACGCCTCGCCCAGCGGCAAACCGAGCAACAGCAGCGCCAGCACGATCGTGTAGCTCATGAGAAAACTGGCGCCGAACACCTGCAGCGGCGCAACCAGAACGACCGCGCAGGCCGAGGCGACCAGCGCGGCGAGGACGTTGGCGGGTTGCCGCAGCACGAAGGCCGCCTGCAGAAACACCGCCATGACGAAGGCCCGCACGGCCGAGGGCGAGCCGCCGGTGATATCGACGAACAGCCACAGCAATCCGGTGCTGGCGAGCAGCGTGAGCCACGGCGGGAGCCGCAGCAGCGCCAGCAGGCCGGCGAGGGCAACTGCGATCACGCCGATGTTGAGGCCGGAAATCGCGAACAGGTGCATCGTTCCGCTCTGCATGAACACGATGCGCTGTTCGGAACTGAGTTCGTCGGTCTCGCCGAGCATCATGGCTCGCAGGAGAGCGGCGAGTTCGGGTCGTTTTTCCCCGATGCCGGCGCTGAGGATCGCCTTGAAGCGACTCGCCGCCGCCGCGCAGAAGACGCGGTAGCGGTCCGGCGGGCGGGTTTCGGCCAGAATCCGCCCGCGCGAAAGGCGAAAGTTCATTCCCGCGCCCGCCAAGTAGCCGGCGAACGTGTCGGCGGGCGGGCTCCGGGGAATCGTTTCGATCACGCCGATCGCCGCCACGCCGCTGCCGGGTATCGGCGGCGTTTCGCCCGCGCGCAGCGTGAGCGAGAAGTAGATGTGTTGGCCCGCCAGTTCGGGCAGGTGGGCTGGCGCGCCTTCGATCGTGGCCAAACCGCTCGCCCGCCGGGCATCTTTCTGGGCGAAGAGTCGGTCGATGCGCAGCGTGAGGTGGGCCTCGCGCGAGGGCAGTGCGTCCCACGCGGCGGCACGATTGCGATGGAGCACATAGCTCGCGCTGCCGGCGGCGATCATGGCGCTGGCCAGCAGCGTGCCCCAGAGCGCCGTGCTGCGCGGCCGCGCCCACCACGTCGCCATGGCGGCGAGTCCCGCTACACCCAGCGGCAACGCGGTCGAATCGACCACGCCGGCTTTTCCCAGGGCAAGTCCCGCGAGGTAGGGCAGCACGATCCAAAGCAAGGGTGCGCGGTGCCCGAGGCTCCGGAGGATCGGGGCGGATGTCACCATGGTGGAAGGCCGCGCCGCCGGGCGGAGCAGATTGATGTGGCGCGGACTTGGATTCGGCCCCAAGGCGAGGCAAGTTCCGGCCCATCATGGCTGCGGAACAGACGGATTTTTTTGGCGAGAGCGATGCTCCGCGGGCGCCGGAACCCGCGGGCCCTGTCGCACCCGCGGCGCGCCAGCCGCTGGCGGCCCGGATGCGCCCGCGCTGCCTCCGCGAAGTCGTCGGCCAGGATCATCTGCTCCGCGCCGACAGCCTCCTGCCGCGCCTCGTCGCGCAAAACCGCTTCGGCTCGTTGATCTTCTACGGACCGCCGGGGTGCGGCAAAACCAGCATCGCGGAGGCGATCGCGCGCGAAACCAACAGCCGCTTCGTGCGGGTGAACGCCGTGATGTCGAACGTCGCCGAGCTGCGGGAAATCCTCACCGCGGCCCGCCGCCGCCCCGCGGACGCGACGATCCTGTTCGTCGACGAGCTGCACCGCTTCAACAAGTCCCAGCAGGACCTCCTGTTGCCGGATGTGGAGGAGGGGACCATTCGCCTGATCGGCGCCACGACCCACAACCCGGGCTTTTACGTGAATCCCCCGCTGCTTTCGCGCAGCCACCTCTTCCGCCTCGATCCGCACTCGGTCGAAACCGTCGCGGCGGTGCTGGGGCAAGCCTTGGCGGATCGTGAACGCGGGATGGGCGCCCGCGAAGTCCGGGCCGGCGACGAGGTGCTCCGGCAGTTGGCACAGCTGTGCGACGGGGACCTGCGGCGTGCGCTGAATTCGCTGGAGATTCTGGTCCTCTCGCTCCCGGAGGGGGGAGAAATCACCGAGGCCGAGCTCACGGCGTTTGCCCGGGAGCGCCGCATCCGCTACGACGCCCATGAGGACGAGCATCACGATACAATCTCGGCGTTCATCAAGAGCTGCCGGGGCAACGACCCCGACGCGGCCATGTATTGGCTCGCAAAGATGTTGGTTGGTGGCGAGGACCCGCGCTTCATCGCGCGGCGGTTGGTGATTTTGGCGAGCGAGGATATCGGGCTCGCCGACCCGCAGGCGCTGCCGCTCACGGTGGCCGCGCACCATGCGGTGGAGTTCGTGGGATTGCCGGAGGCCGAACTTACGCTGGCCCATGCGACTCTGTATGTTGCGACGGCGCCGAAGAGCAACTCCGCAACCGAAGCGTTGGGGAGGGCGCACGAGGCGATCGCGAAGAGTCCGGTGCAATCTATCCCGCAGCATCTCCGAAGCAAAGGAGGCGCGGCCAACAAGCGCATGGGCCAGGGGGCGGGTTATGCCTATTCCCACGATTTCCCCGATAACGTGAGCGGTCAGGACTACCTCGAATCGCCGCTCTCTCTGTATACCCCCAAACCGATCGGGTGGGAGGCCAAGATTGTGGACCGACTGCAGCGCTGGAGTGCACTAAAGCGCGATATCCGCTCACGCGACGAAGGCGTGTGACCTAGCTTGGTGGTGGGATTGCGCCTTCCGCGACGCTCACCTTGGCCGAACTGAGGCCAGCCGTGGTGGACTGCGCCCCGCGAAGGGGTGTTGTCCTCCCCGGTGCTTCGAAACGCTAGGGATGACGTGCCATGGACGATGACCTGCGTTTCGGCTCGGTATGGCGCCCCTCAAGCGAATATTGAGCGAAGGAACAGCGAACGCAGAGCGAGAGGAGTGAGATTGCCTCGAATCGGTGGACAGAGACATCCGCGTTGACGGGTAGCCGGTGGGGCGCTTCCGAGGACAGGAGCCGAAGAGCTTGCCGCAGGAAGCGACCCACCGGCGGCGAGT
>JBILLY010000863.1:0-2774 GCA_044375835.1 Opitutaceae bacterium | reverse complement strand
AACGAGACGTTCCCGTCGCCGTTGTCGTAGTTGAAGCCCATACGCCCATCGGGCTCGATGCGCATGCGGCGGATGTTGCTCGTCGCGAAATCCATCGAACTCGATTCATAGGCCCAGATACCCGAAGTGCGGTAAGGGGTGAAGTCGTCCATGAAAAAGCGCGTGCCGCGGTTATCGCCCAGACCGGTCTTGTTGCTCTTCAGAATCACCGACGGATAGGTGGGGGCCCAGATGTCCAACGACGCGGTGGGCGCGGCATGGCCGATGGCGACCGAGTTGTAGTCGCGGATGGTGAAGATCTCGGCGCCGGCGGCGTTCTGGAACTTGGCGATGTGGGTTTTGTTGCCCTTGAAGTAGAAGTTGAGGTTCGTGTCGCCGTTGAGCACGCCGAAGCCGATGCGGCCATCGGACTCGATGCGCTGGCGGATGAGTCCGTTGGTGCCGAAGTCGAGGTGGCTGTTCTCCCAGTTGAAGACGTAGGCGGGGCCGCCGTTGTTGAGGCCGACGAAGAGGCCGCGGGTGGCGTTGACGGTGGAGAGCGGGGTGTGGAAGCCGATACGCGGGTTGTTGGCGTCGTAGACATCGAGCGGGGCCGAGGGCGCGTTGGTGCCGATGCCGACGGAGCCGGTCGGGCGGAACGCGGTGGTGCCGTTGACCGACCAGACGGCGACATCGGCGCCGAGTTTGGCGGCGGTGACGGCGCCGGCGGCGATCTCGGCGGAGCCGACGGCGTTGTCGGAGATCTTGGTGGCGTCGACGGAATCGGCGGCGAGTTTGCCGAGGGTGACGGCGGCGTCGGCGACCTGGGCGGTGCCGACGGCGTTGTTGGCGAGCATGGCGGACGTGACGGCCTGGCTGGCGACGGCCTCGGCGACTTTGGCGCGGAAGGCGTAGGCGTTGGCGACGATCTGCTGGCGCGGGGAGATCTCGGGGTCGGTGACGACGGCGGGGTCGTCGATGGTGATGCCGAGGAAGCGCGTCTCGCCGTTGAAGATGGCGTCGAGCGTGCCCTGGTTGTTCTCGCCGGCGACGGCGGAGCCGGCGCCGAGGAGGACGCTGAACTCGCCGGCGGCGATGGTGACGGTCTGCTGCTCGGAGTAGAGCCGGTCGGCGGCGGCGACCGAGGTGGGACTCTTCCACACGCGGAAGGTGACGACGCGGTTGACGGGCGAGGCGTTGCCGACGGGCACGCCGGCGGCATCGGTCACCTTGCCTTGGTAGCTGATGCGGGTGGGGACGGCGGACGCTTGGGCGAGGCCGGCGGCGGGAGCGGCGAGCAGGAGGGCGGCGAGGAGGAGGCGGTTCATGGGCGGCAGTTGAAAGTTGAAAGGTGACAGTTGAGGGAGCGGGACGAAGGGGCTGAGAGCCGAGAGGCCGGAGCCGAGAGCAGGAGGCGAAGGGTGTGCCGGGGATTGTTTCCGGACTTTCGGCGCTCAGCCCTCCGGTCAGTTGAGGGTGATGTCGCCGAGTTCGCTGACGCGGCGGAGGATGAAGGTGCCGGAAATCACGATGGGTTGGCGGTGGAGGCCGGTGATGGTCTCGGTGTAGGTGCCGCCGACGACGGAGGCGCCCCAGCCGAGCGAGGAGACGCCGGCGGGCGGCGTGGCGGAAAACTGGAAGGTGCAGGCGCGGGTAACGGTGTAGCTCTCGACGCCGGCGGAGACGGGCTGGAAGCGGGCGTCCTTGTTGTCGTGGTCCGGGTGATACTGGTGGACGAAGGGATTGGTGCGCTCGTCGAAGGCGACGCTCACGGTGCGGGCGAGCGAGGCGCCGAGGGCGACGCTGCCGGTGCCGGCGGAGACGACGGTGTCGAGCGGCAGGTGGGCGGCGACGTAGCGGGCGGATTTCGCCTTCTGCGCGGGATCGAGGCCGGATTCGCGGGCGGCGATGCCGAGGTTGTGCGGCGCGGGCGCGAGCGGGCCGACGTAAACGTGGGAGAGAAGGCGGGCGGTGCCGGCGTTGTCGACGTGGAGGATGGCGCGCAGCGGGAAGGCGGCGCCGGTCGTCGTGCCGGTGTAGCCGGGGGTCTTGCTCTCGACGCCGTTGAGGGCGATGTCGCCGATCCAGAGACCGGCGAGCGAGGTCACGCGGGCGCTGGCCGGCAGGTGGACGTCGAGGAGGTTGCCGGAATCGGTGAAGCGGAGGAGCGAGGCGTAGAGGGCGCCGGCGCTGCCGGTCATCTGCGCGCGGTCGAGGCCGAAGCTGAGTTCGATGGCGGACTGGGGCGCGACGACCTCGGAGAAGGCGGTGGTGATGAGGGTCTCGGTGGTGGTGCCGGTGCCGGCATTGAAGGTGCGGCGGGTGAGCGGCACGTCGCCGGTGATCTGTTCCTGGCCGGCGGGCGCGGCGGCGGAGGTGAGGCGATCGACGGTGATCGTGACGGGAGCGGAGGTGCGGTTGCGCACGCGGACCGTGACGAGCGAGCCGTCGCGGCCGTAGTGGAGGCCGTCGAGCTGCGAGGGGCTGATTTCGAGCGGCGCGTAGAAATTGCTCACGACGGTGGCCTCGAACCAGTAGGCTTGGTTGCGGTCGACGCGCTCGGCGGTGGGTGAGAAGACCTGCACGGGGTTGGTCGCGCCGAGGTCGCCGCCGGCGTAGCGGTAGACGCGGGTGTTGGCGGCGATGGCGGCCGGGAAGGTGGCGAAATACTGCGAGAACAGCGGATAGCCGCCGGGGCCGTTGCGGGTGGGAAAGCCCATCAAGTTGGCGCCGTTGCGGACCCAGGTGCCGCGGGGCGGCAGCGTTTTCGTGACGAGCGTGAGGGCGTAGGTGTT
>JBILLY010000071.1:0-11562 GCA_044375835.1 Opitutaceae bacterium | reverse complement strand
GAGACGGACCTGGACCTGGGGCACTACGAGCGATTCACGAGCGGAAAACTGTCGCGGCTGAACAGTCTCTCCTCCGGCCAGATCTACGAAGCGGTGATCCAGAAAGAGCGGCGCGGCGACTACCTCGGGAAGACCGTGCAGGTGATCCCGCACGTGACCAACGAGATCAAGGCGCGCATCGCGGCCGGCGGCAAAGACACGGACGTGCTCATCACCGAGATCGGCGGCACGACCGGCGACATCGAGGGGCTGCCGTTTCTCGAGGCGATGCGGCAGTTCGCGCTGGAGCATGCGCCGCGCGACGTCGTTTTCATCCACGTCACGCTCGTGCCCTACCTCAACGCCGCGGGCGAACTTAAGACGAAGCCGACGCAGCAGTCGGTCGCGAAGCTGCGCGAGATCGGCATCCAGCCGCACGTGCTCGTGTGCCGCACGGACCATCCGCTCGACCACGACCTGCGCGACAAACTCTCGCTGTTCTGCAACGTCCCGGTGAAAGCCGTGATCGAGTGCCGCGACGTCGACACCTCGATCTACCAGCTGCCGTTGGCGCTGCAGGCGGAAGGCATGGACCAGTTGGTGCTCGACCTGCTCGGCATCGCCACGCCGCCGCCGAAGTCGAACATCTGGGAGGACATCGTCGCGCGCATCCTCAACCCGAAGCACGAGGTGACGATCGGCGTCGTGGGCAAATACATCGAGCTGCAGGACGCCTACAAATCCGTCTACGAGTCGATCACGCACGCGGGCATCGCGAACAACTGCAAGGTCGTCGTGCGCCGCATCGACGCCGAGGAAGTGGAAAAGAAGGGCGGGCTCGCGCTGCTCAAAGGGCTCGACGGGATTTTGGTGCCGGGCGGGTTCGGCGACCGCGGCACGGAGGGCAAAATCGCCGCGGCGAAGTATGCGCGCGAAAACAAGGTGCCCTACTACGGCCTTTGTCTCGGCCTGCAGATTGCGGTGATCGAGTTCGCCCGCAACGTGCTGAAGCTGAAAGGTGCCAACAGCCTCGAGTTCGACGAGAAGGCGGAGCATCCCGTGATCAACATCATGGAGGAGCAGAAGAACGTGATCGACAAAGGCGCGACCATGCGGCTCGGGAGCTACGAGTGCGCGCTCACGCCCGGCACGCTCGCCTACAAGGCCTACGGCGCACCGAGCGTGCGCGAGCGCCACCGCCACCGCTACGAGGTGAACAACGCCTACGTCGGCCAGCTGCAGCGCGCGGGCATGATCGTCAGCGGCATCAATCCGCGCCGGAACCTTGTCGAGGTGATCGAGCTGAAGGACCACCCGTGGTTCCTCGGCACGCAGGCGCACCCGGAATTCCAATCGAAGCCGAACAAGGCGCACCCGCTCTTCGCGGCGTTCATCGCGGCCGTGATGAAGGAGAAGCGCAAGACCGGCGGCGCGAACGCCACCAAGCCGGCGAAGGCCGCCAAGCCCGCGAAGCCGGCCAAGGGCCGCAAGGCCGGCAAGGCCGCGAAAGCCTGAGCGCCGGGGCGCGGGTCGCTCGCCCGCGCCGATGGTTTTGCCCGCCGTGCTCCACGATCCGGAAAAACTCCTGCTCATCGCCGGGCCCTGCTCGCTCGAAAACGAGGGCGTGTGCCGCGCGGTGGCGACGACGCTCGCGGCGCTGCGCGCGCGGCACCCGGAGCTGAACCTCGTTTTCAAGGGCTCGTTCGACAAAGCCAACCGCACCTCGGCGGCCGGCCCGCGCGGCACGGGCCTCGAGGGCGGGTTGGCGCTGCTGGCGATGGTGAAGCGCGAGTTCGGGTTTCCCGTGCTCACCGATATCCACGAGTCCACGCAGGTGGCGCGGGTGGCGGAGGTGTGCGACGTCCTCCAGATCCCGGCGTTCCTGTGCCGGCAGACGGACCTGTTGCTGGCCGCGGCGGCGACGGGCCGGATCGTCAACGTGAAGAAGGGCCAGTTTCTCTCGCCGCAGGAGATGGTGCACGTGACCGGCAAGCTGCGCGAAGGCCGCGCGACCGAGATCTGGCAGACGGAGCGCGGCACGACCTTCGGTTACCAGAACCTCGTCGTCGACATGCGGTCGTTCGCGATCATGCGGCAAAACGGATATCCGACGGTGTTCGACGCCACGCACGCGGTGCAGTTGCCCGGGGCCGGCGGCGGCAAGAGCAGCGGCCAGCGCGAATTCGTGCCGCCGCTGGCGCGCGCGGCGCTCGCGGCGGGCGCGGACGGCTTGTTCATCGAGACCCACCCGGATCCGGCCAACGCGATCAGCGACGGGCCCAACATGATCGCGCTCGCGGATTTGCCGGCGCTCGTGGCGTCGTGCCTGGCGGTGTGGCGCGCGGTGCGGGCGTGACGGGCGGGCGGTCTGTGCCGTTCGCGTGCCGACCGGGGCGGCACGATGCCGCCCCTTGACCATGTCGCGCGGCCTCCCACACACTCCTTCCTCAACAAAACCTCGGATGGAAACTTTTGTCATCGACGTGCCGATCCCATCGATGGGCGCCACGGTCAACGAACTGAACGTCATTGCGGTGAAAACCCAGCCCGGCGAGCGCGTGGCCAAGGGGCAGCGCATCGTGGACCTGGAGAGCGACAAGTCGGTCTTCGAGTTCGAGTCGCCGTGCGACGGCGTGATCCGCGCCGTGCGCGTGCAGGCCGGCGATGCCGTGCCGCCGGGCGCGCCGTTTTTGCAGATCGAGACCGCGGACGAATCGCTGCGCCACCTGACGGCGGCTCCGGTCGCGGCGGCGGCCGGCGTCCCGTCGGCGCCCGCCGCTCCGGCCCCCAAACCGGCGACGGCCTTGGTCTGGACGCCGCGCGCGACGAAATTGCTGCAGGAGGCCGGCGTCGATCCCGCGACCGTCACCGGCATCGAGGCCACGGGGCCCGGCGGACGGGTCTCGGGCGACGATGTCGTCCGCTATCTCGCCGCCCGCAAAACCTGAACCGCGTCGTCACCCGGCGCATCCCCCTTCGCTTGAGCACACACTCCCAGACGGTTTGCATCGCGGGCGTCGGACATGCGGCTCCGGCCACGGTCCGCGCCAACAGCGAGATTTTGAAAGCCTTCCCGCACCGCACGGAAGACGAGATGGTGCGGCTCACCGGCATCAAGGAGCGGCGCCATGCCGCCGACGACGAGACCGCCACGGACCTCGCGGCCGTGGCGGTGCAGCACGCGCTCGGTCAGGCCGGCATGAGCGTCGAGCAGATCGACGGCGTGATCATGGCGACGATCATCCCGGATCAGCCGGTGCCCTCGATGGCGAGTGCCTTGGCGCGGCGCCTGGGCATCCCGCGCGCGCTGGCCTTCGACCTCAACGCCGCCTGCTCCGGCTGGCTCTACGCGCTCGAGGTCGGCCGCACGCTGATCCTGGGCGGCACGGCGAAGAACGTGCTTGTGGTCACGGCCGAGCTGCTCTCGCGCATCACCAATCCGCAGGACCACGAGACGGCGTTTCTTTTCGGCGACGGCGCGGGCGCGGCGGTGCTGACGGCGCGCGACGGCGGGCACCGGCTGCACCGGATGGGGCTCTCGGGCGATGCGGACCAGTTCGACGCGATCCAGCGGCAGGGCGGCGGCGCGCTCATGCCGTGGCCGAGCTGCGGCAACGGCGACATCGAGCCGTTTTACCTGAAGATGAACGGCACCTCGGTGTTCAAGCACGCGGTGGTCGGCTTCGCGGAGCAGATCGAGCAGACGTTGGCCCGCGAAAACCTGAAACCCGACGACATCGCGTGGGTGGTGCCGCACCAGGCCAACGCGCGCATCCTCACCGCGGTGAGCAAGCGCGTGGGCATCCCCTACGACAAGTTCGTCGTCACCATCGGCAAATACGGCAACACGAGCGCGGCCAGCGTCTCGATGGCGCTCGGGTGGGCGGCGGAGGAGGGGATCTTCTCCGACGGCGACAAGATCATCTTCTGCAGCGTCGGCGCCGGCCTGACCTTTGCGGGCGGTCTGCTCGTCTGGTGACGCGTCCGGCGCGGTGTGGGCGGCAGCAACGGCGTCGCGCGTGGCGCGCAACGCGCGACGCCGGTGGAGAGTCCGACAAGAACCTGGCATGCGATGCCGAGCGGTAGCCCGCCGCAAGCGACGCGGGTGCGTTTGCCACGCGATCTCCCGTCGATCCCTGCCCGCGCGAGCAGGGCTACCACGGCAAGGCGCGTGGGATGGCGGGCCGCGATAGTTGCAGATCGCTGCGCTAGGCAGCGGGCTCGGCGGACGCCGGAGCGTGGGACAATTCGTAGCTCGTGATCGCGAGGGCATACGCTGCGGCGGTGTCGCAGCGGAGCACCAGCGGGCCGAGCGTCACGGGCAGGAAGCCGTGAGTATGCGCGAGGGCGTGCTCGACGGGAGAGAAGTCGCCCTCGGGGCCGATCAACCAAAGCACGCGGCGCGGCGACCGGCCGTGCGCCGCGCGGAAGTCGTCGAGCACGGCGCGCAGCGGGCGCGCGCCTTTGGGCAAGCTGGCGATGAGTTTGAGGTCGAAAGCGCGGTCGTCCGCGGAGTCCGGCACCGACGTCGCCGCGATGAAGGCGGCCGCCGGCTGCACCGGCGCGATCGCGGGCACGAAGGGATTGCCGCATTGCTTGGCGGCTTCGAGGGCGGCGACGTGCCATTTGTCGACCTTGCGGTCGGAACGGTCGCCCTCGAAGTGGACCTGGGAGCGGTCGCCGGCCAGAGGCAGGATCGCGGCGGCCCCGATCTCGGTGGCCTGGCGGACGACAGCGTCCATGGCCGGTCCCTTGGGCAGGACTTGGGCGAGCGTGAGGTGAAACGGCAGCGGGGCGTGCGCCCGGGTGGAGACGACGCGCAGCACGGCGGCGTTTTTCCGGTCGGAGGCGACGACGGTCAGCCATTCGCGGCCGGCGCCGTCGAACGCGACGACGGGGTCGCCGAGGCGGGCGCGATTGACGACGATCAGGTGGTGCGACTCGTCGGGCGACAGGGCGAGCTGGGTCGACGACGCCGCGGCGGCGGGGCAGTGGACGCGGAAGTCGGGCATGGGCGGGAGGGAAGGAGGCGCCGCGCGGGCGTCGAGGGGAAAAGCCCGGGGCGATGAAAACAGAAAGGGCGCCGGGAGTGATCCCGGCGCCCTTGCCGACTTAACTGCAAACTGTGACTTGAACCAAAAAGAACGGGTAACTGCGAACGCCGGGAAAGACGCGACGGGAGCGGCCGGCGTTCAAAATTCGGCACCCGGAAAATTGCGTGGACACGCGCCGGGGCGAACCTAGCTTCCCGCCCACGTCGTCGCCCGGATGGCGGAATTGGCAGACGCAACGGACTCAAAATCCGTCGCCCTCTAAAGGCGTGTGGGTTCGAGACCCTCTCCGGGCACCAAACCGATACTGAACGCGGGGCCGGTAGGTCGGTTGGACGCGTTCCGGCCGCAAAGGCAACCGGCGCCGCGCGCACGGGCCGAGCCCGCAGGTTTGGGTTGCAGCCGGCGGTGGCATGGCGCTCTTTCGGCCGCTCAACATGAAGACCGATTTGTTCGATACGGTGGAAGAGGCCATCGCCGCCGTCGCCGCGGGGCAACTGGTGATCGTGGCCGACGATGCCGACCGGGAAAACGAGGGCGACCTCATCATGGCGGCTTCGAAAGCGACGCCGGAGACGATCAACATGATGATCCGCTACGGCAGCGGCATCGTGTGTGTGCCGATGCTCGGGGCGCAGCTCGATCGCCTGCAGCTGGGGCCGATGGTTGCGCGCAACCGCGAAGTGCAGCGGACGGACTTCGCGGTCAGCGTGGACGCGAGCGCCGGGATTTCCACGGGCGTAAGCGCCTACGACCGGTTCGTGACGATCAAGATTCTCGCCGATCCGGCGGCCACCGCGGAGCAACTGGTCCAGCCCGGGCACGTGTTTCCGTTGCGCGCCAAGCCGGGCGGCGTGCTCGAGCGGGCGGGCCACACCGAGGCCGCGGTGGACCTAGCGCTGCTCGCGGGCCTGCCGCCGGCCGGCGTGCTGTGCGAACTGGTCAACGAAGACGGCACGATGCAGCGGATGCCGGAGCTGTCCGAGTTCAGAAAGCGTTTCGGCCTGAAAATGATCTCGGTCGAGCAGCTGATCGCGTATCGGCTGCGGCGCGAGAGCCTCATCCAGAAAGTCGCGGAGGGCGATCTGCCCACGGCCCACGGGACGTTTCGGGTGCATGTTTTCCAGGGTCGCATCGACAAGCGGACGCATCTGGCGCTGACGCTCGGGCAACCGGACGCGCAGCGGCCGGTGCTGGTGCGCGTGCACTCCGCCAACATCCTCAACGACGTCTTCCACGCGCGCGCGGCGGGCGGCGCCGACGATGTGCTCGGTTCCTGCCTGCGCGCCATCGCCGCGGAAGGCAGCGGGGCGGTGCTCTACATGCAGCCGCCCAACGCGACGGACGCCTTGTTGCGCCGGTTTGCGCCGGCCGCCGCGGCCGAAGCGCCGAGCGGCATGGATCTGCGCGACTACGGCATCGGCGCGCAGATCCTGCGTTCGCTCGGTCTGGCCAAAATCCGCCTGCTCACGCAGCACCCGCGGAAAGTCGTGGGCCTGGACGGCTACGGCGTGGAGATCGTCGAGCAACTCGAGGTCGCCAGGTTGTCCTGAGCGGGGCCGAGGTCGGACGGGATCGCCGGCGCGCGGGACGCGACGCCGGCGAGACGGGGCAGGGGAGGCGGTTCAGAGGTCGTATTTCGCCGTGAACAACCAGGCGATGCCGGTCGCCTGCTGGGTGTTCCGGATGATGCCCATCTCCGAGAAGCGCGGGCGCTCCGAGAACAGGTTGCGCGCGGTGGCGGTGAGGCGCAGCTGGGACGTCAGCCGGTAGCTCGTTTCCATGTTCCAGAAACGGTAGCCTTCCTGCCGCGGGTTGCGCTGGGCCGCCGCGGCGCTGGCGGGCAGGTTGGCGGTGGGCTTAGCGGCCTGGTAGTTGGCCGACAACTGCACGAAAAACCCGCCGCCGGAGGTGCGGTAGCTGAGTCCGCCGTTGACGAGTTCGGGCACGACGTTGGCCAGGTGGGTGATCTTGGCGCCGGGCGTGCCGAAATCGCCCTCCATCGTCGCGATCTTCGTGTAGTTGGCCCAGACCGACACGCCGTGGAGCGGGCGGGGCACGAAGCTCCATTCGCGCAGCGCCTGGCGGAAACCGAGCTCGTAGCCGGACCACTTGGCGTTGCCCAGGTTGGTTTTCGTCGAGACGTCCCAGGTCGCGAATTCGGAGCCGAGGTTGAGTTCGGCGAGCAGCGCGGGCGTCATCGGCACGGTCGCGGTGGAGATATAGTCCCCGACGTCGCGGCTGAACCAGCCGGCGGTCCACTGCCCGGCGGTGCGCGTGTAGTATTCCACGCTGAAGTCCAGGTTCCGCGACCGCTGGGGCAGGAGGCCGGCGCGGTTGGTCGAGATGGTCTGCGTGGTGTCGTTCTGCGTGACGTTGTTCGGCAGCACGTCCGAGAGGTTGGGCCGGCCGATCGCCTCGGTGTAGCTGGCGCGCGTCTGCAGCGCCGGGAGCCACTCGTATTTCAGATGGAGATACGGAAACGCGTCCGACGTGTAGTCGGAGCGGGTCGTGAACGGACGGAAGGAGGCGAGGATGCCCTGGAGCGAATTGGCGTCGACGCCGGCCGGCAGGACGGAGGTCGGGCCGGTGACGGGTAGGACGCGGTAGCCCTCGGCCTTGATTTCGGTCCGCTCCACCCGGACGCCGGCGAGCACGTTGAGGCGGCGGAGCGTGCCGTTGGCCATGAGGTAGGCGGCGGAGATCCGCTCGTTCACTTTCTGCCGGCCCGCGATCTTTTGCTGAGCGGTGTAGGCGGTGTTCTCCTGCAGGACTTGCGGATTGGCCTGCCAAAATTTGTGGAGCTCGTGGGTGCTGAAATAGGTCGGCTCGCGGAGCGTCCAGCCCGGGATCTGTTGCGTGACCGGCACCGGTTCGGCGAAGCGCCCCAGTTGGGCGCCCGCCGCGGTGAGGTCGTCGGCCGTCGCCACACCGTCCTGCCCCATCCAATACCACCGCTTCTGCTCTTGGCGCTTGTCGCGGATCTGTTCGTTGTAGGCGATCCCGGCTTTGAGATAGAACGGGATCCGGCCCGGGAAGTCGCGCTGCACGTCGAGGCGGTTGGAATACTTCACGTCGGACGAGTCGCGGAAATTCGTCGAGACGAGTCCGTTGTGGTTGGCGCGGTGCTGCCCGGCGGTGGAGGCGAGATTGCCCTGCGACGGGGCGTAGTTGTTCAGGTTGTAGAAGTCCGGGCCGGAGTTTTGCACGAGCAACGTCGGCGTGTCGTCGTCGAGCGGCGTGCGCATGGTCCAGCCGGCGCCGGCCAGCGTGGTGCTGATGGCGCCGAACGTGTCGGGGTTCTTGTAGTGGTTGATGGATTTCGAGAACCCGCCGGTGAGGTCCACCTTCCAGTTGCCGGCGCGCACCTTCAGCCCGGGGGTGAGCTGCCAGGACTGGGTGTATTTGTCGAAGACGCTTACGCCCTGGCCGGCCGTGCCGCCCGTGGTGGTGTAGTCGGTGATCGTCGCGCCGGCGGCGAGCGTGCCCGGCGTGAGCGTGAAGCCGTGGTTGCGGTTGGTGCTCTTGTAGTCCGAGAAGGTGGTCTTCAGGAAGAGCGCGGTCCCCTCGGTGAGGCGGTAGTCGACGTTGAAGGAGAGGTCGCCGCGGGTGCGCAGCT
Source organism: Opitutaceae bacterium (assembly GCA_044375835.1). GTDB lineage: Bacteria > Verrucomicrobiota > Verrucomicrobiia > Opitutales > Opitutaceae > ER46. The sequence continues at coordinate 2,913 of JBILLY010000071.1, read as the reverse complement.
GGCGGTTCGGGGCGAACGACATGGCGCCGCGCCGGATCACGACGTTGTCGGCGGTGTAGAGCGTCGGTGCGGCGGGGAGCGCGGCGCCGGGCAAAGCGGAGACGTTGAGCGCGTGCGAGACGCTGGAGCCGAGCTGGTTGGTGTGGTCGTAGCCGGCGGAGGCGACGATGCCGAGGCGCTGGTCGAGAAACGAATTCGAATACTGGATGCGTCCGACGGGGTAGATGCGGCGCTCGGCCTTTTCGCCGTGCCCGGGCCCGGGGGTCTTTCGCCAGCTGAAGTCGTTCGAGTCCATGTTGACGCCGACCTGCGCGAACGCGCGGCGCCCGCGCTGGTCGAAGGCGCTCTTCGTGTTGAAGTTCACCGCGCCGCCGATCGCGTTGGCCGACATCGAGGGGATCGGGGCCTTGAACACCTCCACGTTTTCGATGCTCGCGATGGAGAGCTGGTCGATCTGGACCGCGCGGTTGGCGCCGCTCGAGGCCGCCGAGGCGATGTCGTTGCCGTCCATGGTCACCATCGTGAGGTTCGGGTCGAACCCGCGCACGCGGATCGTCTGCGGTTCGTTCTGCGAATAGTCCATCTGGATGCCTTCGACGCTCTTCAGGAACTCGCCGGGATTGCCGGTCGTCTGGTCGATGAAGGCGTCGATCGATGTGACGCTCCGCGCGGACTCGGCGCGCCGCTGTTGGTTCACGGCGTAGGCGCTGCCCTCGACCGTGGACGTGACGACGAATTGCCCGAGCGTGTAGACCTCGCCGGCGGTGAGTTCGAAATCGGCTTTGACCGGTTGGTCGCCGGCGAGCGTCACCGTCCTCTTCGATTCGTCGAGGCCGGCGTAGCTCGCGACGACGGTGTAGGTGCCGTCGGGCAGGCCCGGGAGCCGGAAGCGGCCCTCCTTGTCGGTGAGCGTCTGGAACGACGTGCCCTGCACCTGCACCGTGGCGCGCTCGAGGAAGCGCTTGGTGTTCTGGTTGAGGACCGTGCCCTGGAGGGTGGCCGCGATCACTGGGCCGGCGAGGCCGAAGCCGGCGAGCGCGACGACAAGGCGGAGCCGGTGGGCGGACGGGAGCGAAACGCGCGGAGCGCGGGCGGGGTGCTTGGACCACGGATACGATCGGGGCATGGCGGGGGACGGGGTTGGGGGTTGCGGCCCGCGGCGGGACAGGTGGCGCCGCGGGGAAGCCGATGGGCTGCGCGGCGCACGTTAGAGCAAACTTCCGCGGCAATCTACCCGCCGCGGCGCGAATTCTGCCGGGATCGTAATCTTCGGGTCCGTGTCCGGCCCCGTCGCCCGGGCCGCCCGCGTGCGCGCCTCAACCTCGGGCGGGCGACGCGGGATCGGCCAACTCGTGCAGCTTGCGATACTCCCGCGGCGAGCAGCCGCAGGCGCGCCGGAACGCTTCGTTGAAGCGGCTGATCGACAGGAAGCCCGATTGAAACGCGACCTCGGTGACGGTGTGCGCGGTGGTCGCGAGCAGACGCTGCGCGTGGGATACCCGGTGCTGCGTGAGGTAGTTGATCAACGTGGTCCCGAACGTCTTTTGGAAAAGGTTCATCGCGTAGTTCGGGTGGAGTTTCACGACCTCGCCGATCTGTTGGACGGACAGCTTCTCGGTGTAGTTCTGCGCGATGAAGCACGCCATCTGTTCGACCTTGTTGAGGCCCGAGTCCGTGATGTTCGAGATGCGGCCGCGCCTCGCGCGGATACGCGGTTCGGCGGGAATCGCCAGCGCGAGACGGATCAAGCGGGCCTGCATCTCCAGCAGCACCGGCCGCTCGAGGTCGGCCGACTTTTCCATCAGGTCGCCCTCCCAATGTTCGAAAAGCTGCGCGTCGGAATCCGCCCGTCCGGCCGTCGGCTCGCTGACCAGCCGTCCCTGCATCAGCGGCTGCACGAAATTCTCCGGCAGCCGCCACTGCAGGAAGCACTGCAGCGGGATCGTCACGACGTAGTAGGAGGTGTCTTTGCCGTAGTCGATGATCTGATGGGGAATCGCCGCCCAGAACGCGCTCAACTTGCCGGCCTCGACGACGGTCTTGTTGCCGCCGAGCAGGTAGGTGACCGAACCGGACTCGAGAAAGTTGAGTTCGACCTCGTTGTGATGGTCGGGGCGCCGCATGGGCGACGGTCGCCAGTGGACGCAGGTGAGGCCATACGGCGCGAAGTCCGGACGGTTGGGATCGAAGGAGATCGGCGGTGCTTTGGCGGGCATGGGCGTGGACCTTAGAATGCCGCAGGAAAAATCCGGAAACGTGGAAGACTGCTAGCAAAAAGATGTGCTAGGTTGGGCGGTAAGCTCGCGGCCGTGGCGTCCGGACGTCGCCGCCCGACCCACACCCAACCCCCGTCCGCCTCCGACCTCTCGCGCGTCACGTTTGTCCCACTTTCACGCTTCGCTCCGCGCGGCCGCCGCCGCCGGACGATCCGGCCCCGGAGCCGGATTGCTTCCCGGATTCCTCCACCCAACTTCCGCCCAACCCCTGCCTCCCCGATGAATTCCCGTCTCACCCGGTCCCTGCTCGGTGTCTTCGCCGTTGTGTTCGCCCTGCTCGCCGCGCCGCGGGCTGCCGCCGCCGAGGCCGGCCGCAAAGTCGCCGTCGTCATCTCGACGCTCAACAATCCCTGGTTCGTCGTGCTGGCCGAGACCGCCCGAGACCGCGCCAAGGAACTCGGCTACGACGCCGTGATCTTCGACTCGCAGAACGATCCCGCCAAGGAGTCGCAGCACTTCGACAACCTCATCGCCTCCGGCTACCGCGCGGTGCTCTTCAACTGCACCGACGCCAAGGGCTCCGTCGCCAACGTGCGCCGCGCCAAGGCCGCCGGCATCCCCGTCTTCTGCATGGACCGCGAGATCGAGGCCAACGACGCCGCGACGTCGCAGATCCTCTCCGACAACTACTCGGGCT
>JBILLY010000419.1:0-4861 GCA_044375835.1 Opitutaceae bacterium | reverse complement strand
AGGCAATCTCACCCCGCCTATTTTCGCCATAGTTCGCCAGTGTTCGCAACCATGCGCGTAGACCGTCGGGTCAAAAAGAAACCCCTCGCAACCACTGGGTTACGAGGGCCTCAAATTGGGTGCAGGGGTTGGATTTGAACCAACGACCTTCAGGTTATGAGCCTGACGAGCTACCAGGCTGCTCCACCCTGCAACGAATGGGACGCGGAAGGTCTGAAGTGCGGTCCCGACTGTCAACGACCTTTTGCACGGAATTTTCGGGGCGGAGCAGATTCCCGAATCTTCGCCGCCGAACGCACTGCGCGTGAGGAGCGCGATTTGCCGCGCGAGTGCGAGGGCGGACCTCAACCGGCGCGGAGATTGAGCGCTTTCACGGTCTCGCAGCCGGGGAGCTTGCGGATGCGGGCGACGATCTCGCTGCGGTGCATGAAGAGTTCGTTGCGGACGACGGCGTGAGGCACGAGCACCGTGAGCATGTTGCGCTCGAGGCGGGCGGCGTGCGAGTGGGCGGCGTTCGAAGGCCCGACCAGCTCGCGCCAGTTGTCGCGGATCGTCTGCTCGGGGGATTCCCGGCCGATCTGGTGTTTCTGCAGCAGCTGTTCGATCAGCGGAGCGAGTTCCACCGTGGGGCGGCGTTTCGTGCGGGCCGGCTCGCTGGAATCGATGCCGCGCAGGTCGCCGATGAGTTCCTCGGCGATCTTGCTGAAAGTCTGCGGCGGTTGCTCGGGCACGGGCACGGGCGAGAAATGGACGACGGAAACTCCGGGTGCGACGTCGAATCAGCGGCGCTCCCCGGCGGCGGGCGGCGTGGGGGCGGCGCCGGCTTCGAAGAGCCGGCTGTAGCGGACGAAGGCGCCGAAGGCCGTGGCGACGGCGATGTAGAAGCCGGGAAACCCGTCGAGAAACCCGCGCTTGAGCACATAGGCGCGGAAGAAACGCCACGCGGGTCGAAAGAGGGCGGCGCCGAGCGAGAAACGGGTGCCGCGCGCCTGCTGCTGGCGGAGGAAGAGGTCGGCGAACGGATTGATCTTCGCGACGTGGGACGCGAGCGTCGGGAAAGAGTAGTGGTGCAGGTCGCCGCGCAGAGTCGCGACGGGACCGGTGCAGTCGATTTTCTCGTGGACGATGGCGTCGCCGCCCCAGCGCGCACGGTCGCGGCGGAAGAGGCGGAGGCTGTGGTCCGGATACCAGTCGCCGTGGGTGATCCAGCGGCCGAGGAACCAAACCTTGCGCGGGAAACGCGCGCCGGCGAATTGCGCGGCGGGCGCGGTCGGGGCCGGGTCGGCGGGCGGGGCGGAGCCGGCGGGTTGGCCGCCGAAGAAGTTGATGATCGAGGCGCGCAGCGGCGGGGAAACTTCCTCGTCGGCGTCGAGCGAGAGCACCCACGTGTGCGTGGCGAGATCGAGCGCGGCGTTCTTGGTGTCGCGGTAGCCGCGCCAAGGCAGGTGGTGCACGCGGGCGCCGGCGGCCAGCGCGAGGGCTTCGGAGGTGTCGGTGGTGTCGTTGAGCGCGACGACGATCTCCGCGGTCCAGCCGTGCACGCTGGCGAGGCAGCGCGGGAGGTTGTGCGCCTCGTTTTTGGCGACGATGACGACGGAGACGGGGAGCGGCGGGGCGAGAGGAACCACGGAGGGCAAGGATTGCACGGCGGATGGCGCGGGCCGGCTAGGGTAGCGACCCGATAAAAACGTGACATCCGATGACCGGATGCAGCCCGCCGCGTGAGAGGCGGGCGCGTTTGCCACTCAATCTATCGTCGGTCCCTGCTCTCACGAGCAGGGCTACAATGGCAGGGTGCGTGGAGTGGTAGGGCACGATGTCGGCAGGTCGTTGCACTAGATTTTTCCGACGAGGGAGCGCGGGATCTGGTAAAGGTAGCCGCAGGAACGCCAGGCGCGGACGAGGGCTTTTTTCGCGTCGCCGCGGCGAATGACGAGGGCTTGCACGGCGGCGAGCAGGGTGAAGCCGAGGGCCTTCAGGAGGTTGGCGGGAAAGCGGGAGGCGAGGTAGCCTTTGCCGCCGGGCTGGCCGGCGCGGTCGATCACGCGGGAGCGCGCGGAGTCGAAGGCGTGGCGCGAGGCGTAGCGGAACGTGGTGCGGCTCGCGGGCATCTGGTGCTGCACGGCGGCGGCGGCGGAGAACCAGACTTCGAAGCCGCCGGCGCGGACGCGGCGGATCATCTCGCTGTCGCCGCCGGAGAAGTAGTTTCCGGCCGCGCGATCGAGCGCGGTGTGGAACGGGCCGAGTTGCTCGAAGACCCAGCGGGGAAAGGCGAGGTTGGCACCCATCGGGCAATGGCGGGCGTCGAGCGGGCCGGTGTCGGTTCGGAACGCGAGCGGCGCGTGCCATTCGCGGACCCACTCGGGCAGGCCGTCGGGAAACACCGGGATGACTTCGCCGCCGACGGCGCCGATGCGGCGGGCGGCGGCGTCGGCAAGGAGCGGCACGGCCATCTGGGCGATCCAGTCGGGGCGGACGAGGATGTCGTCGTCGCCGAAGAGAATGATCTCGCCGCGCGCCTCGCGGATGGCGCGGTTGCGGGCGTAGTCGAGGCCCTGCTGTTCCTCGCGCAGGTAGCGCGGCGCGGGGCGGGCGGCGGCGAACTCGGCGACGACGGCGGCGGTGTGGTCGCGGGAGTTGTTGTCGATGACGAGAATCTCGAAGTGGTCGCGCGGGAACTGTTGGGCGCTGAGACCGGCGAGTGTCTGACGCAGAAAGTCGGCGCGATTGTAGGTCGGAATCGCGACGGTGACTTTGATGGCGGAGGCGGCGGTGCTGGTGCCCACGGAACACACGGAATACACGGAAGGCGGAAAGCGGAATTCCTTTTTTCGGCGCGGCGGCGGTGAAGGGAGGGGCGGACTTGCGCGGTGGACGGAGCGTGCGTCCGAGGCGGATACTTGCCAGTGGGGCGGGGGCAGGTCAGAGACGTGGTTCTCCTATGGCGTTCAAGCATTGGCCTCTCGTGCGCGACGTGCGCTTCACCCAAAAGTGCGGGCGTTATCTGCGCGGCGCACGGAAGCGGCGCGGCGACCTGAACTGGGACGAGTTCCTGCGGATCGCGCGGCACTTCAAGCAGGACGACATGGGGTCGTTTCCGGAGCGCGGGTATCTCTTCCAACTCGCGAGCGACGCGCCGGTCGACGCGCAGGTGGTCGAGGTGGGCTCGTGGATGGGGGCGTCGACGTGCTTTCTCGCGGGTGGGTTGAAGGGACCGAAGGCGAAGATTTTCGCCGTGGACAATTTCCAGGGGCTGTCGACCTGCGGCGAGGACGCGGCGTGGTATAACCGACACTTCCGCTCGCTGGGGAAGAACAGCACGCTCGAGATCTTCAACGCCAACTTCGCGGCGCTGGGCTTTTCCGCGCGGGCGGAGCCGGTGGTGAGCGATTCGCTGGCGGCGGCGACGACGCTGGAGGCGAAGCGCGGCACGATCGATTTGATCTTCATCGACGGCGATCACAGCTACGAGGCGTGCAAGGCCGACATCGCGGCGTGGACGCCCTACGTGAAGCGAGGCGGCGTGATCGCGTTTCACGATTTCGGGTCGCGGGCGGATGGCGTCACGCGGGCGATCTTCGAGGCGGTGAAGGCGGGGCGTTTTTCCGAGATCGTGGGCGTGGCGAATACGATCATCGCGTTTCGGATGTGAGGGGCGGGAGCGACGCGTGCGGGAAACCACGAACGACCCGAACGGCGCGAACTAGGGGAATCCGGGTGGCCCACGGAACACACGGACTACACGGAAAAGGATGGCGGATTCTTACGGGCGGCCGAGGAGCGCGGCGCGGGCGGCGGCGAAGACGTGGTCGACGGTGAGCTGGCGGACGCAGTAGCTGCGGTAGGAGTCGCCCGACACGCACGCGGCGGGCAGCGTGCCGGCGGGAAAACAGGCGCAGGGCGACGTCGTCTGGAGAACAGTGTGGTGGGCGCCGACGGGGCGCCAGATGACGGCGTTTTGGGAGCTGAAGAGGGCGACGACGGGCGTGCCGACGCCGGCGGCGACGTGCATCGGGCCGCTGTCGTGGCAGAGGAACGCGTCGAACTGGGCGGCGAGAGCGGCGAAGGCGGTGACGGAGGCGGCGGGCGGGACGGCGACGAGATGGGAACGCGCGTGACGGCGAATCTCTTCCACAAGCGGCAGCTCGCTCGGGCCGGCGGTGACGAAGGCCTGCGCGCCGGTCTCGTCTTGCAGCCGGTCGCAAACGGCGGCGAAGCGTTCGGCGGGCCAGATGCGGTGGGCGCTGCGCGAACCGGGGTGGACGAGCAGGCGGCGGGGGCGGTGCGCGGAGTCGGTGCGGGCGCCGCCGGCCAGACGCTGCGCGACGGCGACATCCGCCGCGAGCGGCACGAGCCGAATCTCGCGGCTCACGATCGGGACGCCGATGGCGGCGGGCAGCGCGAGGTAGGTGTCGGTGACGTGGTGCGAGTCGTAGAAGGCGTTGGCGACCTTGGCGGCGTGAGTGTAGAGCCAGCCGTAGCGGTGGACGATGAGTTCGCGGTCGAAGGTGGCGCGCACGGCGGCGCCGGTGAGGCGGGTGACGAGCGCGGTTTTCTCGGTGTTGTCGAAATCGAGGACGTGCGTGAAGCGGCCGCGGCGGAGGGCGGCGAGGAAGGCGGGCCAGCCGGCGGCGCCGCGCGGGAAGGCGAGGGCGGCGTCGATCTCCGGGTTGAGCGGCACGACGCCGGCGTAGGCGGCTTCGGTGAGGACGGTGAGGCGGGCCGCGGGCCAGTGGAGGCGCAGGTTGCGCACGACGCTGCCGAGCAGGACAATGTCGCCGAGGTAACGGCGACGGATGAGGAGGATGTGCGGGGAGGCGGCGGCCGTCATGGCGATCTCGTCGGGTCAACAAGGCGGAAC
>JBILLY010000250.1:0-6704 GCA_044375835.1 Opitutaceae bacterium | reverse complement strand
CGCCTAGCACCTGAAGGGCAAACTCCCGGAAGGCGGAGGACGCGTCGTGGGCGAGAAACTCGAGCACGCCGACGACGGCGTCGCGTTGGGCAGGCGTCAACGCGGCGAGGCGAGGCACGGTCCGGTCGGGCGGTCGCACGGTTTGCAAGGTCCATTCCACGACCAGCGACTCGCCGGCGCCAGCGTTGCGCACGGCATGGGCCAGAAAATAAGGGAGATAGGCGCGCCAGGAATGTGGGTCGAGATGCGGCAGGCCCCAGCCAAAACGGAGCAACTCGGCGTCGGTTGGCGGGAGGTTGACGGCGTGGGTGGCCTTCAGTGAGCCATGCGCGGTGTCGACTGCGTCGGCGTCGGCCAAGGAATGGAGGGGCTGGAGCGGCGGGAATGCGGCCTCGATCCTTGCCAAGAGGGCGGAAACGGTGGGCGGAGGGGCGGGCGGCTCCACGGTGCGAACTCAACCGCCCTGCTGGCGGTCGTAGAGGGATTTGTAGAGGGGGCTGGCGGCGTAGAGTTGGGCGTGGGTGCCGGTGCCGGCGATCTCGCCGCGGTCGAAGACGATGATCATCGAGGCGTCGCGGATGGTGCTGAAGCGGTGCGCGATGATCAGAACGGTCTTGCCGACGACGAGTTTGCGCAGGGCCTGCTGGATGAAGGCCTCGCTGTCGCTGTCGAGCGCGCTGGTGGCTTCGTCGAGGATGAGGACGGGGGCGTTGCGCAGGAAGGCGCGGGCGAGGGCGAGGCGCTGTTTCTGTCCGCCGGAGAGGCGGCCGCCGCGCTCGCCGACGACGGTGTCGTAGCCGCGGCCGCCTTCGAGCCGGAGGACGAAGTCGTGGGCGAAGGCGGCGCGGGCGGCGGCCTCGACCTGGTCGCGCGTGGCGTCGGGGCGCGCGATGAGGAGGTTGTTGAAGATGGTGTCGTTGAAGAGGACGGGGTCCTGGGAGACGACGGCGATCTGGCGGCGGAGGTCGGCGAGGCGGAGCGAGCGGAGGTCGTGGCCGTCGAGGGTGATGCGGCCGGCGACGGGATCGAAAAAGCGCGGGACGAGGTGGGCGAAGGTGGATTTGCCGGCGCCGCTGGGGCCGACGAGGGCGCAGACGGTGCCGGCGGGGATGTGGACGTTGATCTCGTTGAGGACGAGTTCGCCGGTCTGGTAGGAGAACGAGACGTCCTCGAACGTGAGCGTGCCCGAGGCGCGGGGCAGCGGGCGGGCGTCGGGGGCGTCGACGATGGCGACGGGCGCGTGGAGAATTTCCTCGAGGCGGTCGAGGGCGCCGAGGCCGCGCTTCATCTCGTTGTTGAGCGAGCCCAGTTTCTTGATCGGCTCGTAGCTCGCGTAGAGCGCGGTGATGAGCGTGATGAAGGTGTCCTGCGAAAGGTGGACTTTGTAGGCGTAGAGCAGCGTGACGGCGATGCCGACGGCGGAGACGATCTCGATGAGCGGGGCGAGGGCCTTCTCGTATTTGACGAACTTCATCTGGGCGCGGATGAGCGTCTGCGAGGCGCGGCCGAAGCGCTCGACCTCGCGGGCCTCGAGGCTGAAGGCGCGGACCTCTTTGGTGGCGGAGAGATTTTCGGCGAAGAGGTTGGTGACGCCGCCGAGCTCGGCCTGGATGAGGCCGGCGCGCTTGATGAGTTTTTTGCCGACGTAGCGGATCGGCAGGACGGTGAGCGGGACGACGGCGAGGGTGACGAGGACGAAGGCGACGCCCTGCTCGGTGAAGGCGGTCCAGGCGACGAAGCCGATGCTGCCGACGAGGGCGGCGGGGCTGCGGACGATCTCGTTGGCGAGGGTGGTGAGCGTGACCTGGAGCTGGTTGGCGTCGGCGAGGCCGCGGCTGAGGAGATCGCCGGTGGAGTTTTTTTGGAAGAAGGAGAGGGGGAGGACCTGGAGCTTGCGGAAGAAGTCGACGCGGAGGGCTTCGAGCACGCGGGTGCCGACGAGCTGGATGAAGTAGGTGTTGAGGTAGGTGGCGACGCCGCGGACGAGGAAGACGGCGGGAATCCAGAGCGTGACGCCGGCGAGGGCCCAGGCGGAGAGCGGTTCGGCGCCGGGGGCGAAGATTACGGGGAAGACCTTCTTCACCATGTAGGGCAGGCCGAAACCGGAGGCGACGCCGGCGATGATGCCGCAGACGATCGCCACGATGAGCAGCCCGCGTTGGGCGCGCAGGTAGCTGAAGTAAGGGCGGAAGCGGCGAAGCATTTCCGGCAATTGAACGCAGCGGGCGGGGCGCGTTCCACCTCTATTTTGGGAAAGGCGCGAGGTCGGCGCGGCGGACGTGGCGCGTGCGGTGGCGCGGACGCGTGAACGCGAAGGGATCGGAGCGGAGGCGTTAGGGCGGCTAACCGCGGGCAGAGACGCCCGCGGCTACGGGGGAAACGGAGGGCAAAGCGTCGGTGCCGGGTGCGGACGGCCGCCGCGGGGGGCGTTAGTCCTTGGACGAGCGGACGTCGAGGGCGTCGCGGAGGCCGTCGCCGAGGAAGTTGAGCGAGAAGAGGGTCAGCGAAAAGAGAGCGGCGGGGAACTGCAGGAGCCACGGGAACTCCTCCATCTTTTCGGCGCCGTCCTTGATGAGCACGCCCCAGGAACTCATCGGGGGCTGCACGCCGAGGCCGAGGAAACTGAGGAAGGCTTCGAGCAGCATCACGGCGGGGATCGTGAGCGTGGTGTAGACAATGATCGGGCCGAGGATGTTGGGGAGGATGTGGCGGAAAATGATGCGGCGGCGGCCGAAGCCGAGGGAGCGGGCGGCCTCGACGAACTCCATTTTCTTCACGGCCATGACCTGACTGCGGACAATGCGGGCCATCGTGAGCCATTCGACGGCGCCGATGGCGACGAAGAGGAGAATGATGTTTCGGCCGAAAAACACCATGAGGAGGATCACGAAGATCGGGAAGGGCAGGGAATACATGATGTCGACGGTGCGCATCATGACGGCGTCGCGTTTGCCGCCAACCCAGCCGGCGACGGCGCCGTAGGCGACGCCGATGCTGAGGGCGACGAAGGTGGCGGCGAGGCCGACGCCGAGAGAGACGCGGCCGCCGTAGAGCAGGCGGACGAGGAGGTCGCGGCCGAGGGTGTCGGTGCCGAGCCAGTGTTGCGCGCTCGGGGCGGAGGCGCCGAGGTTGAGATTCTGCTCCTCGTAGCCGTAGGGCAGAAGCCAGGGGCCGGCGACGCAGAGCACGCTGGTCACGGCGAGGGCGACCATGCCGAAGACCGCGAGTTTGTTTTTGCGCAGGCGGAGCCAGGCGTCGTGCCAGAGCGACGAACCCTGTTCCAAGGGTTCGGCGCCGGGCGCGAGGCGAGGGGCGAGGGGCGAAGGGGCGGGAGAGGCGGCGGTCGACATGGTCGGGGGGGCGGCGGGCGGCGGCTCAGGCTTCGAGGCGGACCTTGGGATTCATCCACGCCTGGACGACGTCGACGACGAGGTTGAGGGCCATGATGAGGACGGCGTAGAGGATGACCGTGCCGAGGACCAAGGTGTAGTCGCGGTTGAAGGCGCTGTTGACGAATTCGCGGCCGATGCCGGGGATCTGGAAAATGGTCTCGATGACGAAGGACCCGGTGAGGATGCCGGCGACGGCGGGGCCGAGGTAGGAGACGACGGGCAGAAGGCCGCCGCGGAGGGCGTGGCGGGTGACGACGCGGAATTCGGAGGCGCCCTTGGCGCGGGCGGTGCGGATGAAGTCCTGGTTGAGGACCTCGAGCATGCCGCCGCGGGTGAGGCGCGAGATCGGGGCGGCGTAGGCGAGACCGAGCACGAGGGCGGGCAGCACGCGGTCGATCGGGCCATACCAGCCGGAGGCGTTGAACCAGCCGAGGTGAATGGCGAAGGCGAGGACGAGCAACGGGCCGACGACGAAGGTGGGAATCGAGATGCCGACCATGCCGAAGGCGGAGGCGGTGTAGTCGATCCAGGTGTTGCGTTTCACGGCGGCCATCGTGCCGAGGGAGATGCCGAGCACCAACGCGAGCGCGAGGGCGAGGGCGCCGAGTTCGGCGGAGACGGGGAGCTTGTCGGCGATGATCTCGTTGACGGTGCGGTTGGGGTATTTGAAGGACGGGCCGAGGTCGCCGCGGGTGAGGCTGCCGAGGTAGTCGAGGTATTGCCGCCAGAGCGGCTTATCGAGGCCGTAGTGGGCCTCGAGGTTGCGCAGGATCTCCGGCGTGACGGCTTTCTCCGCGGTGAACGGGCCGCCGGGCACGAAGCGGATCATGAAAAACGTCGCGGTGATGACGAGAAACAGCGCGAGCAGCGATTGCAGGAAGCGCGACGTGATGAAGCGGAACATCGGGGGGGCAGGAAAAGAAGAAAGCGGGGACGGAAGAAAGGCGTATGGCGAAAGGCGGAAGGCGAAAGGGGAAAGGCGTAGGGCGGAAGGCGGAGTTGGACGGAGGTCGCCTTGGGGACGTCAGGGCAGGAGGTCGACGTATTTCCAGCGGAGATCGTCGGTGGGGGTGGTGAAGTAGCCCTTGAGTTTGGGGCTCACGAGACGGGCCTTGGTGTAAAAATAGATCGGCATCACGGGCATCGCTTCGAGGAAGATCTTTTCCATGCGCCGGTAGATCGCGAAGCGCTCCTCGGTGGATTTGGCGCGGACGGCTTCGAGGAGGAGACGGTCGTATTCGGGGTCGCCCCAGTTGGTGTCGTTGTTGCCGCCGTCGGTCTGCCACATGTCGAAGAAGACGTGGGGATCGAGGTAGTCGGCGATCCAGCCGGCGCGCTGGAACTGGAAGTTCTTCTGGTGCTGGTTGTCCATGTAGACCTTCCACTCCTGATTGTAGAGGGTGATGTCGATGCCGAGGTTGCGGCGCCACATCTGCTGCAGCGCCTCCGCGATGACGCGGTGTTTTTCGAGGGTATTGTAGAGCAGTTCGAGTTTCGGGAGGCCCTTGCCGTCGGGGTAGCCGGCCTCGGCGAGCAGGCGCTTGGCCTCGGCGAGGTCGGCCTTGAACGTGTGGGTGCTGGTGTAGCCGGCGATGCCGGGCGGCACGAGGTGGTAGGCGGGTTTTTCGCCGGCGAGGGTGACCTTCTGCACAAGGGTTTCGCGGTCTATGGAGAGCGCGAGGGCGCGGCGGACGCGGACGTCGTCGAAGGGTTTCCGCTTCACGTTGAAGCGGTAGAAATAAACGCCGCTGTAGGGATCGATGCGGATGTGGTCGGGCTGCTCGCGCTGGTAGACCGGGATTTTAGTGACGGGCACCTCGTTGGTCACGTGGAGCTGGCCGGTGCGGAACATGCGCTCCTCGGTGTCGGCGAGTTCGATCGGATAAAAGTGGATCTCGTCGATCTTGACGGCGGCGGCGTCCCAGTAGTGCGGGTTGCGCTCGGCGACGATTTTTTGGTTGGGGCGCCAGTCCTTCAGGCGGTAGGGGCCGTTGCCGATGAAGTTTTCCGGCCGGGTCCAGGCGGTGGCTTTGCGACGGGGACCCAGGGATAGAAGCTGAGGGTGCTGAGAAAAAACGAGGTGGGCGCGCGGAGCGTGAGCTGGACGGTGCGGGCATCGGGGGCCTTGAAGCCGGTCTGCGCGAAGTCGGTGATTTTTTTGCGGTAGTAGTCCTCGGCGCCGGCGACGTGCCACATCATGTAGGCGTATTCGGCGCCGAGGGCGGGATTGAGAATGCGCTTGTAGCTCTGGATGAAATCGTCGGCGGTGACGGGAGAGCCGTCGGACCACTTGGCGTCGGCGCGGAGGTGAAACGTGTAGACGAGGCCGTCGGGCGAGATCGTCCAGCGCTCGGCCATGCCGGGGACGGTCTGGAGCTGGGGATTCTGGGAGACGAGGCCCTCGAAGAAGGTGTTGTAGAGCTGGTGTTCGGGGACGCCGGTGGAGGCGTGGGGATCGAGGTCCTGGGGTTCGGCGCCGTTGCCGAAGTGGACGATTTTTTTGCCGCCGGCGCCCGGCGCGGCGGATTGGGCGGTTTCGGCGGACGAAGGCGATTTCTTGCCGCAGCCGCAGAGGGCGAGGGCGAATGCGACGGAGAGGGCGAGGCGGGATACCGAGGGGAAACGTCGAAGCATGGGCGAAATGAAGGAGGGGAACGCCGGGGCGCAAGCACACGGCGGGCCGAGGTCGAAGCGAAGCGCGCGGCACGAGTCGAGCGGGGGGGGCGGGCGACCGCGGTGGCGGCCCCGGGCGCGGCGAATGGCGGCGCGGCCGACTTTGGATTGTCGAACGGGCGAAACCTCGCTCGGCTCGCGGCGTCGATGCCCCTCGCGATGATGCCACGCGCCTGCCTTGGATGGATTCTTCCCCGGACGGGGCGTGGGTGGGCGCGCCGTGGGAGACTCGGACGCGCGGCGGTGGTGGGCGCGTGGCTGGCGTTGGCGATGGAGCCGGCGGCAGGGCAAGCGGCGACGCCGGCGCCGGCGGGTGCGACCGGAGCGGAGCCGTTGCACGAGTGGGGCGACTGGGAACGCTTCCGCGCGGAGGTGGTGCACCCGAACGGTCCCTTCAAACCCGCGGATGTCGCGCGGGCGCGGGCGAACCTCGCGCGCCATGGGTGGGCGCGGGACTACGCCGCGGGACTCGAGCGCGCGGCCCGGGCAGCGCTGCCGAAGCTGACGCCGCCGTATCTTGCGACCTTGATCCCGGAAACGACGCCCGGGGACACGAAGTTCACGCCCTGCCCGGCCTGTCGTGATCAAGGCAAGCCGGTCCATCCGCACGGCTTCTGGACGTGGCGGGACAGCGCGCCG
>JBILLY010000070.1:0-11599 GCA_044375835.1 Opitutaceae bacterium | reverse complement strand
CCTCGACGCCGCGGGCAAGGCCAAGGTCCCCGCCATCGTCACGCCCGGCTGCCTCGACATGGTCAACTTCGGCGAACGCACCAGCGTGCCCGCCAAGTTCGCCGACCGCACCTTCTACCAGCACAACGCCCAGGTGACGCTCATGCGCACCACCCCCGCCGAGTGCGCCGAGCTCGGCCGCATCATCGCGGAGAAGCTCAACCGCTACACCGCGCCCGTCACCGTCCTTCTGCCCTTGCGCGCCATCAGCGTGATCAGCGCCGCCGGTAAACCCTTCCATTCCCCGGAAGCCGACGCCGCGCTCTTCGGTGCGCTGAAGAAACACCTCCGCCCCGGCATCCCCGTCCGCGAACTCGACGTCGAGATCAACGACCCCGCCTTCGCCCGCGCCTGCGCCGAGTCCCTCCTCGCCCACCTCCCCGCCCGCTGACGCCCCCGGGCGCGACTCGTCACTCGCCGCTCATCACTCGTCACTCTGCCCGATCACGGCTTCGGCGCAGTTCCCGGCTTGCCCGGCTTCCCCGGTTTGCCCGTCGCGGCGGCCACCGGCCAGTGTTCGCTCTCGGTGCGGGCCGTGCGGAAAAGCTCCGTCGCCCGCGCGACAAACGCCGGCTGCGTCGCCGCGAGGTCCCGCGTTTCGCCCGGATCGGCGCGCAGATCGTAGACTTCGATCGCGGCGCCGGGCGCGGTGCGCACCGCCTTCAGGTCGCCCTCGCGCACGGCCTGCATGTGGACGTTTTGCACGTTCTCCCAGTAAAAATAGCCCTCGCGCCGCGCCCGCTCGCCGCGCAACGCCGGTGTCACGTCGATACCGTCGAGCGCGGGCGGCGGCCTCACCCCGGCCAGCGCCGCGGCCGTCGGCAGAAAATCCCACCCGCCCCACGCGTAGTCGCTGCGCCGGCCCGCCGGCACCTTGCCCGGCCAGCGCACGATCATCGGCGCGCGCAGCCCGCCTTCCCAAAGCGAGCCCTTGAAGCCGCGCAGCCCGCGCGTGCTGCCGAAAAACTGCGGGATGCCCGCGCGGTCCGGCGCGCCGTTGTCCGAACAGAAAAACACCACCGTGTCCTCCTCCAGCCCGAGAGCGCGGAGTTGGTCGAGCACGCGGCCGACCCCGTGGTCCAGCCGCGTGACCATCGCCGCGTAGGCGGCGAGCGGCAGCGGGTGCTGATTCTTGCCGCCGCCCTTGGTCGCCGCGGCGCCCGGCGCCGGCTCCGGGAATTTCCCGCGATACTCCGCCACCGCGTCGTCGGGCGCATCGAGCTGCGCGTGCGGCGCGATGTAGGCGAGGTAGAGGAAAAACGGCCGCGTCCGGTTCGCCGCGATGAAGTCGACCGCCTCGTCGGTCAGAAAATCGCTCGAATAACGGCCGCGTTTCCCATCCGCATTTTCCGGCAGCGCGATCTCCGTCTCGTTTCTCCGGATTTTCTCGGGATAGTGGAATTCGGCGAGGTCGTTGTTCAGATAGCCGAGGAACCGGTCGAAGCCCTGGCGATTCGGGGTGCCCTCGTTGCCCGGCTCGCCGAGGCCCCACTTGCCGGACAGCGCGGTGGCGTAACCGGCCGATTTCAAAACCTCCGCCACGGTCACCGTCGCTGCCGGCAACGGCACGCGCGCGACGCCCGCCTTGCCGTGGTTGCCGCGGATCGGCGTGTGCCCGGTGTGCTGCCCCGTCATGAGCACGCTGCGCGTCGGCGAGCACACCGCAGCCCCGGCATAAAAGTGATCGAAGCACATGCCCGCCGCGGCGAGCCGGTCGAGATTCGGCGTGCGGATCTTTTGCTGCCCGAACGGCCCGATGTCCCCGGGGCCGAGATCGTCCGCCATGATGTAGACGATGTTGGGCGGCCGCGTCGCCGACGCCGCGCGGGCGGGCGACGCGACACCGAGCAGGCAGCCGAGCACAACGAGGAGAGACCGGGGACAGCGCATGGTAGGGGGGACGGACGGGCGGAAAGTTACGGCACGGCCGCGTAGGCGGCGAAGACACGCGCCCTGTCGGCGGCGGCGAGGTCGCCGCGGTGAAAAACGAAGCGGTAACGCAAGGTGAGCGAACCACCGGCGGGGATCGTGTGGTCGCCGGCCGTGGGCTGGCCTTTGAGCTTCTCGAAATCGTGCCGTCCAAACGGATTCGCCGAAAGCAAACCGTAGTCGCGGGCATGCCACCACGTGGGATGGCGGAAATTCTTCGGATGCTCGAGGAGCATGATGCCAATCACGCGGCCGTCGGCGAGCGGCCCGGAGTAGGCGGCCCAGGCGGCGCGCTTGCCCCACACGGGAATGCCGGAATCGCCGGCGGCATTGACGAGGGAGCCGGTGCCGGGGCGCTTGTCGGGATTTTTGCCGTGCGTGACGCGGATCGCCTCGTTGACGCGCACGGCCATCGTGCCCTCCTCGGTGTCGCCGAGCGTCACGGGGCCATGCGTGGCCCGCAGGGTGACTTCGTAGTCGAGCGTTGTGGCGGCCGCGGTGCGCGTGATGCGGAGCGTGGTCTCGTCGGTGAGGAGCGTCTTCGCGTCGTGGGTTTGCCAGAGTTGCCGGATGCGGAGGACGCCGGTGGGGCCGGGGCGCGCCTCGAGGACGGAGTCGAGGACGATGCGGCCGGTTTTCTTCTCGGGAATTTCGCGCCAGAGATCGTGGCCGTTGACGGCGCCGTGGGCGAACCACACGCCGCGATGCCAATCGTGATCGGGGACTTCGGCGGGGTTTTTCCTGAAGGGGAAATCGCGCGTGTAGCTCGTGCCGTCGGCGTCGAGGATCGGATAGAGGCAAGGCTTGGGCCAGCCGGCGTGGAGGTAGTCCGAGAAATGCGCGCCGCCGATCTCGATGCGGATGCGATCGGCCCGGCGGGTGAAGGTGACTTCGGGCGACTGCGCGCGTGCGGTCGCCAGGGTCAGCGGCAGGAGGGCGAGGACTGCAAAAACGACGAGCCGACGAGGATGCATGGGAAGCGGGGTCAGCCCATGCCACTGGCGCGGAGGACGGTTTCAGCGACGAGGAGTTCTTCCTCCAGCGAGGCGGTCAGCGGCCTTTCGCCGCGGACGGCGGCGGCGAGTTCGACGAAGTCGTCGACGTAGCGCTTGTAGGCCGGGAGGGGCACGTCCTGCGGACCCTTCCTGTAGGGGCCTGCGGCAGCGGTGAGGTCGAGGGTGAGTTTGCCGGGCTCGATGGGTGTCAGCGTCGCGGTGCCCCCGGTGCCAAGGACCTCGAACGAACGCGGCGGCGTGCCGCCGGCTTGGAGCGCGGTGTTGAACAGCACCGCCCGGGCCCGTTCGTAGTCGAGCACCGCGAGGTTGTTGTCGCGCAGCGTGTCGTCGAACGCACCGTGGCGCGCGACGAAGGGCGTGATGGCGGCGGGTTTTCCGAGGAGGCGGACCGCGGCATCGATCAGGTGCGAGCCGAGCTCGAACATCGAGCCGCCGGCAAACTCGGCCCATTCCTTGCGGCGGTCCGCGTTGAGGCTGTTGGAGACAAAACCGCGCACGAGATAGATGTCGCCGAGCCACCCGGCGCGCGCCGCCTCGACGATGCGCCGGAAACCGGGGTGGTAGCGCCACATGAAGCCGCCTTGGACCAGGAGCTTTTTCTCGCGGGCGAGCGTGAAGACGGCGCGGGCCTCGGCGAGCGTGGCCGCCGTCGGTTTCTCGAGGTGGACGTGCTTGCCGGCGCGCAGCGCGAGCAGCGCGTGCGCGGCGTGGTCGCGGATCTCGGACTCGACGGCGACGACGCGGGCGCGGGCGAGGAGCTCGTCCTGCGCGATCATCTTTGCGCCGAGGCGATCGCAAATGGCCCGGCCGGCCGGCGTGGGGTCGCAGGCTCCGATGAATTCCCATTCCGGAGATTTCAGCGCGAGTTCGAGCTTGGCCGGACCATGCGAGTAGGTGACACCGAGAAATCCGATCGGAATGCGCGCGGGCGCGGCGACAGCGCGCAGGACGGGCGGGGCCGAGAGCACGGCGGCCGCCGTGGCGGCGGTGGAGAGAAATTCGCGGCGTTGCATGGAGAAGTCAGGGTTGCGTGAGCCACGCGACCAGCGCGGCGAGGTCCGCGGCGGACATCACGCGATCATACGGTGGCATGGCTGAGGCCGGGGAAGTCGCCTGGCTCACGATCTCGGCGCGGGTGATCGTGACGGACCGGCCGTCGGGCTGGATGACGGTGAAATTGCTCTGGCCTTCCTCGAGGATGCGACCGGCGTGGGTCTTGCCGTCGCGGAGGGTGTAGGTGTGGAGCGAGAAGCCCTCGACGATCTCGGCGCCCGGTTCCAGGAGCGAGCGGATGACACGCTCGATGTTGCCGCGGGCGCCGAGGCCGGTGAGTTCGGGGCCGAATCCACCGCCTTCGGACCCGACGCGATGGCACGCGATGCAACCCGCGGCGTGGAAAATCGCGCGCCCGCGCGCGACGTCGGCGCGGGGGAGCGCGGCGGCGACCTGCGCCGGCGTGACGGGCGCGGCGGGCGGCGTGAGCGTGACGGCCGCGGGCGGCGGCAGCGGCGTGAGCTTGCGGTAGACGCCGGTAAAGGTGTTGCCGACCTTCTGGCCGCCGACGAAGAGCGCGGCCTTCAGCGTCGTCGTCTCGGTGAAGGCGAGGCGCGCGCCGTCCTCGCCCTTGGCCAAACGCGGCTCGGTGCCGTCGGTGGTGAAGCGGACGACCGCGGGCTTGAGTCCGGGCACGATCTTCACGCGCACGGTGCCGACGAAGTCCCCGGGCGGCGGCGAGATGTCGAGAAGCGGGTTGCCGTCGCGGCGGGCGAGCCAGAGGCCGGCGAGCGCGGCGGTGTCGCGGTCGGCATCGGAGAGGTGACCGCGCACCAGCGGCTCGTCGAGCATGCCGCGGTCGGCGAGGGCGAGAAAGACGGCGCGGCGGACGCCGCCGCGCGGGTCGCGGAGCGCATCGCGAAGCGTGTCGGGCGTGGCCAAGGCAAGGAGCGCGCGCCACGCGGCGTAGAAGGCAACGCGGTCCGTCTCGGCCGCGGCGGCGGCGAGGACGGCGTCGAGCATCGCGGCTCGCGGCGCCTGCGCGATCGCTTGGAACGCCTCGAAGCGCGCGCGCGGCTCCGCGTCGCGCAGCGCGGCGGCGACAAAGGCCGGCAGCGGGTCGGCGCGGCGCGACTCGCGCAGGCGATGGGCGACGATGCGCAGCGACTGGAGGCGGGCGTTCGTCGAGAGTGCGGCACCGGTGCCGGCGAACCACGCGTCGAGGGCGGCGTCGTTGAGCGCGAGACGACCCAGAGTCCAGAGCGCCCACGTTTCCTGGGCGGCGGGGAGATTCTTTTGCGCGAGGAAGGCCGTGAGGTCGCGACGGGCGGCGGGACCGCGGCGGAGAAGTTCATCGGCCGCGGCGGCGCGAATCGCGGGGATCGGGGAAGCGAGAGCCGGGATGAGCTGCGAGATGGCGCTGGTCGCGGCGGGCGCGTGGGCCGGGGGCGTGGGCACAAATCCGGCGGGCCGCACGCGAAAGAGGCGGCCCTCGTTGGTCTGCCGGCCGTCGCGGAACTCGGCGGCGAGCGATCGGCCCCAGCCGGTGATCAGGAGGCTGCCGTCCGGAGCGTGCTCGATGTCGACCGGGTTGAAGAGGGCCTCGCCGGCGCGCAGGAACGGCTCCCACTTGCCGCCGGCCGGTTGGACCAGCGCACCGTCCCACCGCGGGCGGTAGAGGTAGGTGGTGCGATGGAGAAAGTCGTTGATGAACCACACGCCGCGCTGCGCCGCCGGCCAGCCCGGCGTATCCGCAAACACGACACCCGTGCCCGACCCGGCGAACACCGGCCCGCTGATCGGCACGGTGGGGAGGTGGCCGGCGCCGGTCCAGTGCGGGCTCCACGCGTGGGCCCAGCCGAAGTCCGCGCCGAAGAACGGCATGAAGATGCGGTCGCCGTCGCTCTGGTCGTTGTCCGTGCCGAGCCAGTTGAAGCCGTCGTCGAACGCGATGTCCCACGGGTTGCGGAAACCGCGCGAGACGATTTCGAGCGCGGTGCCGTCGGGGTTGGCGCGGAGGATGCCGCCGTGGCGGCCCCAGTCGTCCTTCGGGTCCTGGTAGGTGGCGCGGTAGTTTTCCCTCGTGAAGGTGCGGGGCGGCGGGAAGTCCGGCGCGCCCGCGGGATCGGGCTGGCCGTGGAGTTCGCGGAAGGGCTTGGGCGCGACGCGGCCGGGTTGATTGAGGCCCTTGGAGTTGCCCTTGCTCATGTAGAGCTTGCCGTCGGGCCCGAAGTTCAGGCCGTGCAGCGCGTGCTCGATGTTGCCGAGATCGGTGTAGAGGAGGACGTATTCGTCGGCGACGTCGTCGCCGTCGAGGTCCCGGACGATGGTCAGGTCGGGCGAGTTGGCGATGTAGAGGTCGCGCCCGCGCCACGCGAGGCCCTGGATGCAGTTCAGACCGCGGGCAAAGGTCTTCGCCCGGTCGTAGACGCCGTCGCCGTCGGTATCGATCAGCAGTTCGACGGTGTCGCCCGGTGTGTCGGGCTTGGGATTGCGGTATTGCGGGCCCTGGCCGACGAAGAGCCGGCCGCGCGCGTCGAAGGCCATCGCGCACGGATTGCGGATGAGCGGCTCGCGCGCGACGAGATCGACCGCAAAGCCGGGCGGGGCGGGCGGGAGGAGTTTCCCCGCCGGCTCGGCCGCGCGGCCGACGAACCACGGCAGAAGCGGCAGGACGAGAAGCCAGGCTCTCATGTATCGAGGGATTTCTTCGAGGTGTCGGGGGCGAACCAAATGACGATCAGGCCGAGGGCGTAAACGCCGCCGCTGATCACGCCGACGCGCGCGTAGTCGCCGCCGGACCAGACCATCAGCGCACCCGCGCCGAGCGCTCCGGCCGCGGACACGAAGCGACCGCTGTTGTAGGCGATGCCGGTGCCCGTGGCGCGCACCCGGGTCGGAAACAACTCCGGCAGACAGAGCGGCAGCCAGCCAAAGAAGAGCGTCGAGACGAGGCCCTGCACAAACACGAGCGGCAAAAACGACGCCGCGAGCGGCCGGGAGACGACGAAGATCCCGCTCGTGAGCACAAACGCGCCGAGGCTGATGACGAAATACGCGGTGCGGCGTCCCAGCAGCTGCGCGACGTGGCTGCCGAAGAAACTCCCCACGATCGCGCCGGCGGCCCACCAGCCCTGCGTGGCGGCCTTGAGTCCCGGGTGCGCCGTGCCGCCCACGGTATCGGCCCACGGGATCATCCACTTGCCGGCGGCCCACGCGCCGATGAGCGGGATCGCACCGAGCGCGATCCCGACGAGCATCGTGCGCCGCAGCGGCGGCGCGAAAAGCTCGCGCAGGGGCGTGGCGGGTTTCGCCGCCGCGCCGCGGGAGGCGAGCCACTTCGGCGACTCCGGCAGAAAGAGCAGGGCGATCACGCCGACCGACACGGCGACAAAACCCAACGCGACCAGCCAACGCCAGGAATCGCCGGTGACCGGGCGCATGCGCCCGAGCTGCGAGACGGCGAGGATGCCGATGTTCAGCCCGGTGCCGATCACGCCCGCGACCATCGGGCGCGTGGCGCCGGCCCAGCACTCGGAGACGAGCGCGACGCCGTTGGGCCACATCCCGCCGATGCCGAGGCCGGCGAGAAACCGCAGGGCGAGCAACTGCTCCTGCGAGGCGGCCCACGTGCCCGCGCCGCCGAAGAGCGAATAACACAGGATGCTCACGCCCGTGGCGCGGGCGCGGCCGATCTTGTCGCCGAGCCAGCCGAGCGCGATGCCGCCGCACGCAGCGCCGAGCATGAGCGCAGCCGTGTAGCGGGCGAACCAGTCGCCGGCCACGCCGGGCGGCGTGGCCGGGCCCAGCAGCTCGCGCGTCGCGGAGAGCGCGGCGAGCGGCATGAGACCGAGCTGAAACCCCGCGCCGACGAGACCGAGGTAGGCCACGGCGAGGACAGCCAGATTCTGGCCGCGGGGCAACGGAGCGGCGCCGGTCATGGCTTCGGGGCCGGGCCCGGCACCTCGCCCGCCAGCACGCGGATGAGCGCGCTGTTGTCGAGGCCGCCGAGTCCGGCTGCTTCCGCCGCTTCCAGGATCTCGCGGTGCGCGGCGCTGAGCGTCATCGGCAGTCCCGCGGCCCGACCTTGCTCGAGGATGAGCCGGACATCCTTCAGGTGCTGCGAGAGGCGCGCCTCGGGCGCAAAGTCGCCGGTCAGCATCTTCTGCCCCTTGCTGTCCATGATGCGCGCATACGCCGGCCCGGCGCGCAGAATCTCGAGCGTCTGCGCCGCGTCGAGCCCGAGGCCGCGGGCAAAGGCCAGACCCTCGGCCAACGCGGCGCGGTTGAGCCCGAGCACGATGTTGGTCGCCAGTTTCATTTTGGCGCCGCTGCCCGGCGCGCCGGTGTGGAAGGCCCGGCATCCGAGCCGCGCGAACACCTCCGCACTCGCGTCGAATGCCCCGCGCTCGCCCCCGACCATCACCACCGCGCTGCCCGCGCGCACCTGCGCACTGCTCCCGGAAATCGTCGCGTCGAGGTAGGTCACGCCCCGCGCGGCCAAGCCGCGCGCGATCGTCTCGGCGCCGCCGGGATCGCCCGTCGTCGTGTCGATCACCGTCTGTCCCGCTCGCAACGCCGGCGCGCAGGTTTCCAGCAGCGCCGCGACGACGGTATGGGTCGGCAGACTGAGCAACACGCGGTCGCAACGCCGGAAAACCGCCGCCGCGCCCGCGGCCGCCTCGCCCCCCGCCGCGCGCAACGCGTCGCACCGCGTCGCGTCGAGGTCGTATCCCAGCACGGAAAATCCTCCCGCCAGCAGGCGTTCCGCCAGCACGGAACCGAGCAAGCCGAGGCCGACGAGACCGACGGGACGCGCCGGAGCAGGCGACACGGGGAGAGGAGCGGGTTCGGCGGTCACACGGAGCAAATGGAAACAATCGCGGGGCAGGGCAGGACGATCATGCGCGGACGGAGGGGGAAGGGGCGCGCGGACCTTGGGCGATTTCCCGCGCCGCGGCGAGCCGGGTGTGCGGCCCCCGCCCGATCGCCTGCCCGCCGACACCCCGTCGCAAACGCGCCGTCGCGCCCGGTTTTTTCTTCCCGCCGACGCCGCGGCGGTTCTCAGTGGTCCCCCGTCGCCGCCCCGGCGCCCCACCCCTCGCTTCGCCCGTCGGAAACCCGCGCATCTCCCCGCCATGCTTCGCCTCTGCCTCCTCGTCGCCCTGCTCGCCTCGTCCGCCGCCGGCCTCCGCGCCGCCGCGCCCGTCCCGCTCTTCGACGGCAAGTCCCTCGCCGGCTGGGAAGGCGACGAGAAATGGTGGCGCGTCCAGGACGGTGCCCTCACCGGCGGCTCCACCACCGAGAAGGTGCCCAGGAACTTCTTCCTCGCGACCACCCGCTCGTTCCAAAACTTCGATCTCCGCCTGAAGCTCAAACTCACCGGCGTGCCCAACACCGGCATGATCAACAGCGGCGTCCAGATCCGCAGCCTGCGCGTGCCCGAGCACACCGAGATGTCCGGCTACCAGGTCGACGCCGGCGACGGCTGGTGGGGCAAACTCTACGACGAGTCCCGCCGCAACAAGGTCATCGCCGTCCCCGCCGACCTCGCCGCCGTCGATGCCGCCGTCCGCAAGGGCGACTGGAACGACTACCGCATCCTCGCCGAAGGCCCCCGCCTCCGCACCTGGCTCAACGGCGTCCCCGCCCTCGACTACACCGAGACCGACCCCGCGATCGCCCTCGACGGCAAGATCGCCCTCCAGATCCACAGCGGCGGCATCGCCCTCGTCCAGATCAAGGATGTCGTCATCGAGGAACTCCCGCCCACGCCCGACGCCCCCACCTGGGACAAAGTCGGCCACCCGAAGCCCCGTCCCCCCGCCCCGGCGAAGAAGAAACAAAAAACCGCCGCCGCCACGCCGCCCGCTGGCGGCGGTGCCGTTTCTGACGCCTCCGCCGTCGCCTCAAATCCCAAATCCGGAATATCCAATTCACCCGCCGCCTCCCCCGCCTCCGCCGGCACCCCGGCCACCGTCTCAAATCTCAAATCCGAAATCCCAAATCCCTCCGCCGCCACGCGCTCGGCCCCGGCCGCGTCCACCGCCGCCACGCCCGCCGGCCGCAACATCTCCTACAACGCCGTCGCCGACGGCCCCCGCACCCCCGCCGAACAACTCGCCGCCTTCACCGTCCCGGCCGGCTTCGAAGTCGAACTCGTCGCCGCCGAGTCCCCCGGTATCGGCAAGTTCATTACCGTCGACTGGGACGCCCGCTTCCGCCTCTGGTCCGTCACCGCCCTTGAATACCCCGTCGACGCCAACGAAAACAAGGCCGCCTCCGACGCCCTCTTCGCCCGCGGCGGCCGCGACCGCGTGGTGATCTTCGACGCGCCCTACGCCGCGCCCGCCGCCCCCGGCGCTCCGGCCGTCACCTCCCCGCCCCGCACCTTTGCCGACGGCCTCGTCATGCCGCTCGGCGTCATGCCCTACCGCGACGGCGCCTACGTCCAATACGGCGCCGACGTCCGCTTCTACCGCGACACCGATGCCGACGGCCGCGCCGACCGCCACGAGGTCATCCTCACCGGCTTCGGCACCCAGGACTCGCACCTCTTCCCCCACCAGTTTCTCCGTCAACCCGGCGGCGACTTCTTCCTCGCCCAGGGCCTCTTCAACTACTCCACCGTCCGCCGCCCCGGCGACGCCCCCTTCGCCGACGGCCGCACCGCGATCCCGTTCAACCAGTGCAAACTCGCCCGCGTCGCCCTCGACGGCAGCGCCTTCGAGAGCGTCACCGCCGGCCCCAACAACATCTGGGGCCTCGTCACCGCCCGCGACGGCGAGACGTTTTTCCAGGAAGCCAACGACATGGGGTATCCGGTCATCCCTTACGCCCCCGGCGTGCACGTCCGCACCGGCTCCCGCGAGAAACTCCGCCCCTACCAGCCGCTCATGCCGCCCCCGCTGCCGCCCGCCCAGATGGGCGGCACCGGCCTCAGCGGCCTCGCCCTCGCCGAGGACCTCGACTCCCCCTTCGCCCGCGCCTTCTCCCCTTCCGCCCAGGATCACAAATCCGGAGTCCCGACTCCCGGCCTCGCCGCCGCCTCCTCCTCCGTTCTCGCACCCCAGAACGCGTCTCCTTCTCCAATCTCGAATCTCAAATCCGAAATTCCGTCCGCGCCCCCCCTCGCCCCGGGCCCCTCGCCCGCCCCCAAGCTCTTCTTTCTCGCCAATCCCATCACCGGCGCGATCAACACCGTGCGCGGCGTCGCCGATCCCGCCACCGGCCGCTACCGGTTCGAAAAACTCGCCGACCTCGTCACCACCACCGACCGCTGGTTTCGCCCCGTCGCCGTCCACTTCGGCCCCGACGGCGCCCTCTACATCGTCGACTGGTATAACAAGATCATCTCCCACAACGAGGTTCCCCGCGAGCACCCCGATCGCGACAAGGCCCGCGGCCGCATCTGGCGGGTCCGCCACCGCGACCAGTCCCGCACCACCCCGCCCGACCTCGCCGCCGCCTCCGACACCGCGCTCCTCGCGCACCTCGGCGCGCCCAACGCCCTCGTCGCCCGCCGCGCTTGGCTCGAACTCGCCGACCGCCGCGCCGTCTCCGTCGCCCCGCAACTCGCCGCGCTCGCCGCCGACACCGCCGCCCCCGTCGACCGCCGGCTC
>JBILLY010000861.1:0-2788 GCA_044375835.1 Opitutaceae bacterium | reverse complement strand
CGCACTTCCCGCTCCACGCGCCCGCCGCCGACATCGCGCGCTACAAGGACACCTATGCGCCCGGCTGGGACGCCATCGCCGCCGCCCGCTACGAGCGCCAGCGGAAAATGGGGCTCGTCACCCACGCCCGCCCCGCCTTCGAGCGCGACGTCGGCCCGCCGTATTCATTTCCCGATGACATCGCCAAGCTCGGCCCCGACGAAGTCATCCGCCCGCTGCCGTGGTCCGAGCTGACGCCGTCGCAGCGCAAGTTCCAGGCCGACAAAATGTCCGTCCACGCCGCCATGGTCGACCGCATGGACCGCGAGATCGGCCGCGTCCTCGCCCAGCTCAAAGCCATGGGCGCTTTCGAAAACACCCTCGTCCTCTTCGGCTCCGACAACGGCGCCTCCGCCGAGATCATGGTCCGCGGCGACGGCCACGACCACGCCGCCCCGCTCGGCTCCGCGAAAACGTTTCTCAGCCTCGGGCCCGGCTGGTCCAGCGCCAGCAACACCCCGTTCCGCCGCCACAAGACCTGGGTGCATGAGGGCGGCATCAGCACGCCGCTCATTGCCCACTGGCCCGCCGGCATCAAGGCCCGCGGCGAACTTCGCCGCGACCCCGTCCACCTCATCGACGTCGTGCCCACGATCCTCGAGATCACCGGCGCGACCAAGCCCGCCGAGATCAAGGGCCACGCCGTCCCGCCCGCCCCCGGCCGCAGCCTCGTCCCCGCCTTCGCCCGCGACGGCGCGATCCAGCGCGAGACCCTCTGGTGGCTGCACGAAGACAACCGCGCCCTCCGCGCCGGCGACTGGAAGCTCGTCGCCCTCGCGAAAGGCGAATGGGAACTCTACGACCTCGCCAAGGATCGCGGTGAATCGAACAACCTCGCCGCGCGGCACCCCGAAAAAGTCCGCGAACTCTCCGCCCTCTGGGAAAAGGAATTCGCCCGCGCCCAGCAGCTCGCCCTCACCGATCCTCCGCCCGCCCCCGACCCCGCCGCCGCGAAGAAGAACAAGCGCAAGCAGCCGTAAGTCCGCCCGGCCCCCGCCACCCGCTTCCCCGCACCTCACGCGCGGCGCGAGCCTGTCGCTCCCGCCGGTGTTCCCCCTTCCCCCTCGACCGCCCTCTCCACCTCCCGGCGTCTTCGCGTCCCGCTCCTTTTCCATGCCCCACCGTCTCCTTCCCGTCGCCCTCCGTCGGCTCCGCGCCGTCGTCCTGCCGCTCCTCCTTCCCCTTGCCGCCCTCGCCGCCGCCGCCGACCCACGGCCCAATATCCTCTGGATCTCCAGCGAGGACCACGGCCCGCAGCTCGGCTGCTACGGCGACACCTACGCGACCACGCCCAACCTCGACCAACTCGCCGCCCGCTCGCTGCGCTACACGCACGCGTGGGCCGCCGCGCCCGTCTGCGCTCCCACCCGCACGGCGATCATCACCGGCCTCCACGGCCCCTCCTCCGGCGGCGACCACATGCGCAGCATGGTCGCCTATCCCGCCGGCCAAAAAATGTTCCCGCAGCTCCTCCGCGAAGCCGGCTACTACACCACCAACAATGTGAAGGAGGACTACAACCTCCCGAAATCCGCCGCCGTCTGGGACGCCTCCTCCACCTCCGCCCATTGGAAAAATCGCCCCGCCGGCAAACCGTTCTTCGCCGTCTTCAACTCCACGAAAAGCCACGAGAGCCAGACCATCAAACCCGGCGCCACCCCCGTCCACGATCCCGCCAAAGTCCGCGTCCCCGCCTATCACCCCGACACCCCCGAGGTCCGCCGCGACTGGGCGCTCTACTACGACAGCGTCTCCGCCGCCGATGCCGATGCCGGCGCCGTCCTCGCCCAACTCGACGCCGCCGGCCTCGCCGACGACACGATCGTTTTCTACTGGGCCGACCACGGCTCCGGCATGCCGCGCAGCAAGCGTTGGCCGTCCAACTCCGGCCTCCACATCCCGCTGCTCGTGCACATCCCGGAAAAGTTCAAGGACCTCCGCCCCGCCGACTACCGCGCCGGCGGCACCACCGACCGCCTCGTCGGCGTCGTCGATTTCGCGCCCACGCTGTGCAGCCTCGCCGGCATCAAGCCGCCCGCGTGGATGCAGGGCCACGCCTTCCTCGGCCGCTTCATCGCTCCCCCGCAGCCCTACCTCCACGGCTTCCGCGGCCGCATGGACGAGCGCTACGATTTCGTCCGCAGCGTGACCGACGGCCGCTTCGTCTACCTGCGCAACTACCTCCCGCACCTCTCGCAGGGCCAGCACGTCGAGACGCAGTTCAAGACGCCGACCACCGCCGTGTGGCGCCGCCTCTACGACGAGGGCAAGCTGAACGCCGCCCAGCGCATCTTCTGGCAGACGCCCAAAGCCCCCGAGGAACTCTACGATCTCCAGTCCGACCGCGACGAAGTGAACAACCTCGCCGCCTCGCCCGCGCACCGCGCGATCCTCGAAAAACTCCGCGGCGCCCAACAGGCCCACGCCCGCCGCACCCGCGACCTCGGTTTCCTCCCCGAGGGCGAACGCCTCGCCCGCGCCGGCGCACTCGCGCCCTACGACTTCGGCCACGACGACACCCGCTATCCTTACGCAAAAATCTCCGCCGCCGCCGAACTCGCCTCGTCGCTCCAGCCCGACGCCGCGCCCGCGCTGAAAACTTTCCTCGCCGACGCCGACAGCGCCGTCCGCTACTGGGGCGCGCTCGGCCTCCACATGCGCGGCCCGTCCGCCGTCGGCGGCGCCCACCGCGAACTCACCGCCGCGCTCGGCGACGCGTCGCCCTACGTCCGCATCGTCGCCGCCGAGT
>JBILLY010000069.1:0-11604 GCA_044375835.1 Opitutaceae bacterium | reverse complement strand
GGCGCGACGTGGCCGCGATCGTGACCGGGGCGGACGACCGGTTGCTCGTCGTGGTGGGGCCCTGCTCGATCCACGATCCGGCGGCGGCGCTGGAGTATGCGGCGCGGCTGAAGACGCTGGTGCCGCTTTACGCCGGCGAACTGCTGCTGGTGATGCGGGTATATTTCGAGAAACCGCGCACGGTCGTGGGCTGGAAGGGCATGATCAACGACCCGCACCTCGACGACAGTTTCCAGATCAACGCCGGGCTGCGGATGGCGCGGCGGCTGATGCTGGGCGTGGTCGACCTCGGCTTGCCGGTGGCGACGGAGTTTCTGGATACGACGCTCGGGCAATACTACGCGGAGCTGGTGGCGTGGGGCGCGATCGGCGCGCGCACGGTGGAGAGCCAGGTGCACCGCGAACTCGCCTCGGGGCTCTCGATGCCGGTGGGCTTCAAGAACCGCACGGACGGCGACGTGCAGGTGGCGGTCGACGCGATCCGGTCGGCGCGGCATCCGCATTGGTTTCCGTCGCTGACGCGCGAGGGCGCGCCGGCGGTGATGGGCACGGCGGGCAACGAGCACACGCACCTCGTGCTGCGCGGCGGCGCGGGCGGGCCGAATTTCTCGGCGGAGCACGTGGCGGCGGCGACGGCGCTGCTGGCGAAAAACAGCCTGCCGCCGCACCTGATGATCGACTGTTCGCACGCCAACAGCGGCAAGGACGCGAACCGCCAGCCCGAGGTGGCGGCGGCGCTGGCGGCGCGCATCGCGGCGGGGGACGGTGCGATCGCGGCGGTGATGCTCGAGAGCAATCTGCTCGGCGGCGCGCAGGACTACCGGGCGCGGCCGCTGGTGCCGGGGCGGAGCATCACGGACGCGTGCCTCGCGTGGGAGCAGACGCTGCCGGTGCTGGCGCATCTGGCCGGCGCGGTGAAGGCGCGGCGGGCGCGGGCGGGGCGCTGAGCGGTCCGCGGCGCGAGGCCCGGGGACCCGCGCGTGGCGGCGCCGGGCGCGCGAGCCGCCGAATCAGAAACGCAGCAGCGTCTCGAACTGCAGGCGGCGGGCGCGGCCGTCGGCGCCGGGGTTGGCGGCGAGGGGGCGGAGCAGGTTGTTGATGTGGAGGTTGGCGTTGAGGGTGAGGAAATCGCGCGGCGACCAGCTGGTGCGCACGCTGTGGCTGCGGATGCCGGTGCCGCCGCCGTGGCCGCCGGCGAGCGAGGCGGGGTCGGTGTTCCAGCCGGGCGGGACGCGGCGGTAGAAGGCGCCGTTGTCGGCGTCGAGCATCTCCTCGAACCAGGCGTCGGCCTCGATTTCCATCAGCTGGTAGGCCACGGACCATCGGCCGGCGCGGCCGGCTTGGCCGAAGGCGATGCCGGCGACCCAGCCGTCGCGGGCGGCGGGGGCGGCGGGGTTGTGCAGGAATTCCGCGCGGAGCGTGACGGGAAAGGGGCCCGGGTAGGCGGGCGCACCGGCGACCGTGCGGGTGACGGTGAGCTCGGTGTGGAGCGGACGATAGCCATGGACGAGCACGCCGGCGGCGGTGCGGGTGTTGCCGCGCTGCAGGTTGGCGATGTTGGCGGCGGTGAGCGTATCCGGATGACTGATGCCGAGCCACATCACGCCGACGGAGGAGGTCCAGGCGGGCGTCCATGCCGCCTCCCAGCGGGCCCGCGCCGCGGCGAGACCGGGGTCGCGCGCGGAGGCGGCGAGGTCGTCGAGCAGATACAGGCCGGCGGCGAGGTGCAGGCGGTGTGCGGCGGCGACGGGCAGCGTGGTCTCCGCGGTGAAGCCTTCGGGATTGTAGTCGTTGTCGAAGAGGATGCGCGACGGCGTGAAAAAGAGATTGGCCGACTTTCCGACGGTGAACGCGGCGCGCGTGTCGGTGGCGAGGAGCGGCCGCCAGCGCAGGAAGGCGAGGTCGAAGAGCGCGGGTTTGCGGGAGCTGTTGTCGCTGCCGGAGAATTGAGCCGAGAGCGGAGAACCGCCGAAGCCCTGGGAGGCGTCGCCGGCGCTCAGGCGCACCCCGGCCTCGAAGTCGGCTTCGAAACTCGCGAGCAGGCCGAGGCGCACGCGCATCAGCAGTTGGTCGCGCGCGACGCCGGCGGGATCCGGATACCAGGTGCCGACGAGCCGGGCGCGCACGTCGCCGGAAATGCGGAGCGACGCCGGGCCGGGCGCGAAGGTGACCGGCGAGCCGGCGGCGGCCGGTTGGGCGGGAGCGGAGGTCGCGGATGCCGGCGCGGACGCGGGCCGGGGGGCGGACGGGGCTGCGGTGGCGGGGGGCGGGGTCGCGGGTGTGGGCGTCGCGGCCGCGCGGAGGGCGGCGTTTTCCTGCTGAAGCGCGGCGACGAGCGACTCGAGGCGGCGGACGCGCTCTTCCAGCGAAGGCGGGGATTCGGCGGCGGAGACGGGGAAGGTGGCGAGCAGCGGAAGCGCGAGCCGGAGCGGACGCAGACGGCGGAACATCGGGGTGGGCGCGAAACGGGACGCGGCCGGCGCGGCCGGATCAAGCGGGAAAGCGGCGACAGCGGCTATCGGCGGCGTGGCCGCAGCGGGTGGGCCGACGGGGCCGCGGGGCGGCGTCGCGACGCGGCAAGGACCCGGAGACACGGCGGCCGGGCGGCGCGAGAGCCCGGGCTTCACGCCGGACGCCGGACGATGGGAGACGTTTTCCGCTCCGGCGGTTGTCCGGGCGGAGGCGGGCAGACCGGCGCGGTCAATCGAGGATGCGGCGCAGGCTTTCGAGATCGAGGACGGCGGCGAGGGACTCTTCCTGCACGACGGCGCCGGCGAGCGCGGCTTTTTCCTTCTGCAGGGCGCGGATCTTTTCCTCCACGGTGCCTTCGGCGAGCAGACGGTAGGCGACGACGGGCTGGGTCTGGCCGATGCGGTGGGTGCGGTCGATGGCCTGGGCTTCGACGGCGGGATTCCACCACGGGTCGTAGAGGATGGCGTAGCTGGCGGCGGTGAGGTTGAGGCCGAAGCCGGCGGCTTTGAGCGAGAGGAGGAAAACGGTCTTGGACTTGTCGCGCTGGAATTCGTCGACGAGCTCGGCGCGGTTTTCCGTGGAGCCGGTGAGCATCAGGTGGCCGATGCGGGCGGCGTCGA
The DNA here is from genome assembly GCA_044375835.1 of Opitutaceae bacterium. GTDB lineage: Bacteria > Verrucomicrobiota > Verrucomicrobiia > Opitutales > Opitutaceae > ER46. Next base: position 8,512 of record JBILLY010000069.1, on the reverse strand, counting down.
GGCGTTCGCGGATGAGGTGGAGCATCTCGACGAACTGGCTGAAAACCAGGACCTGGTGGCCTTCCTCCTGCAGTTCCTCGAGGCGCTCGAGCAGGGCCTCCAGTTTCGCGCTCGGGAGCTTGCGGTGCACGGGGTCGATGAGGCCCGGGTGGCAGCAGATCTGGCGCAGGCGGAGGAGGCTCGCGAGGACGTTGAAGCGCACGGCGTCGAGCGCGCGGTCGGTGGAGACGCCGAGGAGCTGGGCGCGGGCGCGCTTGAGTTCGGCGTCGTAGAGCGTGCGTTGGTCGCCCTCGAGTTCGACGACGATCTCGTCCTCGGTGCGCGGGGGCAGTTCGGGCGCGGCCTGGGCCTTGGTGCGGCGGAGCAGGAAATGCCGCACGCGGCGGTGCAGGCGGCCGAGGGCGGCGGGGTCGTTGTGGTCGTAGAGGCGGCGGAACGCGGTCTGGCCGCCGAGCAGGCCGGGCTGCGCGAAGGCGAACAGGCTCCAGAGATCGGTGAGGCGGTTTTCCACCGGCGTGCCGGTGAGCACGACGCGGTGGCGGCAGAGCAGGGCGCGCGCGGCGACGGCGACCTGGCTGGAGGGGTTTTTGATGAATTGGCCTTCGTCGAGCACGACGGCGTCCCACTGGCGCTCGCGGAACCACTCGGCGTTGAGGCGGAGCTGGACGTAGTTGGCGACCAGAAGCTGGGAGCTGGGAGCCGAGGGTTGAGCGCCGGAGGCGGAGCCGGAAACGAGACCGTGGACGAGGGGATCGAAGGCGGCGGCGTGGAGGGAGGGGGCGAAGCGGGCGGTCTCGACGAGCCAGCCGTGCGTGACGCTCTTGGGGCAGACGACGAGGACGCGCAGCGGCGCGGCGTCGGGCGCGGCGGCGCGCGTCTCCTCCAGGTGCAGGAGCCAGGCGAGAGTCTGGACGGTTTTGCCGAGGCCCATGTCGTCGGCGAGCACGCCGCCGAAACCGAGGGAGGCGAGGTGGGCGAGGAAGTGGTAGCCTTCGACCTGATACGGGCGGAGCACGGCCTTGAGGCCGGCGGGCAAGGGCGGGGGCGGCTCGGCGGCGAGGGCGGCGACGCGTTCGCGCAGGGCGGCGGCGAGCTTGGTGTCGCGGGCTTCGAGCGCGGCGGTCTCGGCGGCGAGTTGCAGGGCGTGCAGGCGGTGCGTGGTGGCGCGGCCGGTGGCGAGGACATCGGTCGCGCCGAGGCCGAGGCGATCGAGGGTGGAGGCGACGGCGTCGCCCTCGGGGCCGCCGGTGAGTTCGAGGCGGCGCCAACCGAGGCGGGGCAGGCTGACCCATTTGCCGCGGGCTTTGAGCAGGAGGGCGATCTCGTCGCCGGTGAGCTTGGTGTCCTCGACGCGGAGGGCGACGGTGAGGTCGAACCAGTCGCGTTGGGCGCCTTCGCCGGGCGCGGCGGTGAACTCGAGGTGCGCCTTCAGCGCGGGGCCGAAGAGACTGGCGATCTCGGGCGTGGCGTCGATGGGGAGATCGGGCGGGAGCGTGGCGTGCCAGGCGACGAAGTCGTCGGGGAAGGCCTTGCCGACCGGGCGCGACCACGTGTCGGTGAACGTGCTCCACGACAGGCGGAAATCGGCGAAGCGGGCGGCGGCGAGCGGGGCGACGCCGAGGTCGAATTCGTAGAGCGGCTCGCCGGCGGCGCGGGGCGGGGGGGCGCCGCCCTTGATCCACTGCCAGCCGCCGACGCCGCTCCAATGCTGGGTGCAGGGCGGGTTGTCGCCGACGGCGACCAGTTGGGCCTGGAAGGTGCCGGAGCCGTAGTCGCGGTCGGTGTCGGCGATCCAGCAGCGGAGCAGCGGGCGGAGCGTGACGGGGCGGACTTTGAGCTCGAGCGAGCGGGGGAGGCGGAGGCCGGCCTTGCGGAGGCGGGCCATGATCTTGGGGTCGTCGAGGGCGACGGTGGGCAGCTGGCGCGAGGGCACGGGCGGCGGTCCGCGCCAGATGCGGCCGGCGAAGGCGTAGAGCGGCTCGGGGCGGAGGACGACGGGCTTGGCGGCGGAGGCATCGCGGCCGTCGGCGGTGGAGAGGCGCAGCTCGAGGTGGGTGGCGCCGGCGGTGGAGACGATGGCTTCGGGGACGAGCGGGGCGGGCTCGATGGCGAACGGCGACTCGTCGGCGAGGAAGACGGCGGGGCGGGCGGCGAGGGTGCGGAGGGCGGCGGTCGCGACGGCTTCGGGCAAGGCGCCGCGGGGCGGCACGTCGGCCGGCGGGCGCAGCTCCGCGGCGACGGCGAGGCCGAGCGCGGTCTCGGCGGGCGTGAGGTGCTCGAAGTCGGCGGGGCGGGCGTCGGCGAGGTCGCGGAGGAATTTCTGGGTGGGCTCGCGCCAGAGTTTGCCGACGCCGGGGCGGACCTCGAGGTAGAGGCCGCCGTCTTCGCGGAGGCGGGCGCGGAGGCCGGCGATGGCGGCGACGGGGTTGGGGCGTTCGTCGGCCTCGAGTTCGTCGATGGTGGCGAGGGCGCGGCGCCAGTGGGCGAGTTCCTTCTGCACCAGACGGGCGCGGATGGCGGCCTCGGCGGCGCGGGTGTCGGTCAGCGGACGGAAGACTTCCGGGATGGGGCGGCCGGTGCGCTCGTAGTCGTAGGCGATGAACTGCCAGAGCGCCCACGGGTCGGCGGGCGGCTGGGCGCGGTCCCACCAGTCGTCATAACACGGCTGATACAGCGAGGCGCCCGGCGGCGGGTCGTAGGCGAAGCCGTGGCGCTCGAGGGTGCCGGGGTAGAGCAGGCCGTGGGCGCGGACGAACTCGGCGTGCAGCGCCTGGAGGTCGTCGAGGCGGCGGCGCTCGTCGGGGAAGAGGGCGCGGCCGAGCTTGGCGGCGAGGTGCGGTTCCCATTCCTCGCGGAACGGTTTCTTCACCGGCGCGGCGGGGCGGGCGGGGCCGGGGAGCGCGGCGGCGGCCGCCGGGGCCGGCGCACCCGACGAGGGCGCGGCCGGGGCGGGCGTGGTGCCGCCGACCTCGACGTCGACGATCCAGGCGAGGGCGGCGGCGTAGGCGTGTTTGCAGTTGATGCGGACCGGGCAGGAGCACTGCGAGGACCAGCGGCCGCGGGTGTAGAAGAGCGAGACGTTGTAGGGTTCCTGGCCCTGGACGACGGCCTCGAAGAAGTGGTCGGCGTGGGTCCAGACCTGCTGCACCGCGAGCCGCGCGTAGTAGGCCTCGCCGCGGGTGCGGGTGGTCTCGTCGACGCCTTGCAGCCACTTGCGCAGGGCGACGATCGCTTCGGGCGAGCGGACGCTGCGGACGGCGGGGGCGGACGAGCGGGCCATGGGCGACGGGGGGAGGAGGCGGCGGGGGACGGGGGACCTGCCGCGCGGAGGCGGGCGGGGGCCCCGGCGGTCGCGGGTGCGTCAGTTGCGGTGGCGACGGGCGCCGGCCGGCGCGGTGAGGACGCGGGCGGCCGAAGTGGAGCCGAGGGCGTTGGCGCCCGCGCGGCCGTTCGACGGCCCGGGAGGGCGCGGGCAGCAAAGTCGGGAGGGCGTCAACGTGCTGGCCATGCGGCGACTGTGCGCGCGCGGGAAATGCGCGCAACCACGAAGGCGGGAAGCCGCGGCGCCGCCGAAGCGGACGGCGCGGGGCGGCGGCACCGCGCGCTCAATAGACCTGCTCGTCGAGCAACGCGAAGAGGTCGGCTTCGGTGATGCGCTTCTGGGCCATCGAGTCGCGCTCGCGGAGGGTGAAGGTGTCGCCCGGCTTCTCGATCGTGTCGAAGTCGATGGTCACGCACCACGGCGTGCCGATCTCGTCCTGGCGACGGTAGCGGCGGCCGATGTTGCCGCCGTCGTCGTAGAACACGGCGTAGCGGCGCTGCAGTTTCTTGTAGAGAGCCTTGGCGCGGTCGGTGAGCGCTTCCTTGTTCTTGAGCAGCGGGAGGACGGCGACCTTGACCGGGGCGATGCGCGGGGAGAGGCGCAGCACGGTGCGTTTCTCGATGTTGCCCTTCTCGTCCTTCACGTCCTCCTCGGCGTAGCCGGCGCAGAGGACGGCGAGCAAGATGCGGTCGACGCCGACGGCGGGCTCGATGACGTGCGGGACGAACTTCTTCTTGGTGGCCTCGTCGAAGAGCTCCTGCGGCTTGCCGCTGGCGGCCGCGTGCTGGCCGAGGTCGTAGTTGCCGCGGGCGGCGATGCCCCAGAGCTCCTGCACGCCGAAGGGATACTGGAACATGATGTCCACGGTGCCCTTGGAGTAGAACGCGAGCTTCTCCTTCGGGTGCGCGTAGAGCGAGAGGTGGGACTCGGGGAGGCCGATGGAGAGGAGCCAGTTCTTGCACCACTCGATCCAGTCCTGGTGGCACTTGGCCCAGTCGGCGTCCTCGTGGATGAAGTATTCCATCTCCATCTGCTCGAACTCGCGGGAGCGGAAGATGAAGTTGCGCGGGGTGATCTCGTTGCGGAAGGACTTGCCGATTTGGGCGATGCCGAAGGGCAGCTTCACGCGGCCGGTGTCGACGACGTTCTTGAAGTCGACGAACATGCCCTGCGCGGTCTCGGGGCGGAGGTAGGCGACCGAGGAGGCGTCGGTCATGGCGCCGACGTTGGTCTGGAACATCATGTTGAACGAGCGCGGCGCGGTGAGGCTGCCGGGCTCGCCGGTGGCGGGCGAGGGGATGAGGGCGTATTCGTCTTCACGGGCTTCGGTGAAATCTTTGGCGACGACGGGGACGAGCGTGCCCTGGACGGCCTTCTTGCGCTTCATCGTCTCGGCGGCGGCCTGGAGGTCGGCGGCGGTCTTTTCGCTCTCGAGGGCGCTGACGTAGCCGATGGTCTGGGCGACGCCGTCGGCGCCGGTGACCACGACGGGGGAGAAGAAGAGCTGGTCGGCGCGGTAGCGCTGCTTGCTGACTTTGCAGTCGACGAGCGGGTCGGTGAAGCCGGCGACGTGGCCGGAGGCTTCCCAGACCTTGGGGTGCATGATGATCGACGATTCGAGGCCGACGATGTCGTCGCGGCGGCGCACCATGTCGGCCCACCAGCAGTCGCGGATGTTTTTCTTCAGCTCGGAGCCGAGGGGGCCGTAGTCGAAGAAGCCGTTGAACCCGCCGTAGATTTCGGACGACTGGAAAATGAAACCGCGGCGCTTCGCGAGCGCGACGATGTTGTCCATGGAGACGGCGGGCGAGGTGGGATCGGCGGACATAAGGCGGCAGAGCTAGCCGCGCGGGCGCGTCGCGGTCAATTCCGGGCTTGGGCGGCGGCGCGGCGGGGCCGGCTGGCCGGGGCACTCCGGCGGAGAGCTGCCGACCGGGCGGCAGCGAGCGCGGCGAGCGCGGCGAGGGCGAGTCAGGGCGCGGGCGGCGCGGTGATCTCGCGCACGGGCACGTGGACCTCGAAGCGGCGCAGGAAACCGGGCGTGAAGGGGCCGTTCCAAAACACCGCGTAGGGCTCGCCGGCGGAAGCGAGGTCGGGCCGGGTGGCGAGCCAGGCGAGCAGGCGGTCGCGGGCGGCGGTGAAGTTGGATTGCGAATACGAGCCGCGCACGCCGTGGCTGGCGACGCGCCGGGCGGCGCGGCGCTCGACGATCACGGGGCCCTGGTCGCCGGCGACTTTGGCGGCTTCGCTCTCGGCGACCCAGAAATACATGGCGGCATCGTCGATGCGCGCCTCGACGGGCACGGTCATCGCGATGTCGTGCCGCTCGATGTAGCGGAACAGCGGCATGAACAGGGCGCCGCTGCGCTCGAAGTAGTTGCCGCCGCCCGCGGTGCGGAGGAGCACGCCGGCGGGCAGAGTTTTTGTTTCGGTGACGCCCGGGGCGGTGGGTGGAAAGGCTTGGAGTTCGGCCATGGCGGGCACGGAGACACCCACGACGCCGAGGACAAACAGAAGCAGGAGGCGCATGGTGCGGGTGCTACGGGTGGCCCGCGGTGCCGGATGCCGGCGGCGCGCCCGTGCGGCGGTTTGCTTTTCGCGGACCGTGACTTAAACGAACCTGCCTGCGTCCTCCGTGTCGCTGCCGTCTCCCGCACCCGCATGAATCCCCGCTCCTCCGCTCTCCCGCTCGCCCTCTCGCTCGCGCTCGCTTTCGCCTGCGCCGCCGCGACCACGCTCGCCTCCCGGGCCGCCGAGTCCAAGGCGCCCAAGGCCAAGTCCGAACGCGCCGCCAAATCCGGCAAGGCCGCCGGCAAGACGGAAAAAGCCGACGTCGCCGAAAAGCGCGCGCCGCTCCAGCTCTCCATCGACACCAAGCCGATCGACCGCAACGCCGCCGACCGCGTGAGCTACGCCCCGGTCGTCAAGCGCACCGCGGCGAGCGTCGTCTACGTCTACTCCAGCAAGACCGTGCGCGCGCCGGACATGTCGATGTCGCCGTTCTTCAACGACCCGCGCTTCCGGCGTTACTTCGAGCAGCAGCCCGATGGCGACGACGAGGCCGCCCCGGCGCCCGCGCCGCGCAACCGCAACCGCGGCAACAACCGCAACGACAACGGCGGCGCGCCCTCGGCCCCGCGCAACCGCGCGCCCGACCGCCAGCAGCAGGGGCTCGGCTCCGGCGTCGTGATCACGGCGGACGGCTACATTTTGACCAACAACCATGTCGTCGAGGGCGCGGACGACGTGCGCGTCTCCATCGGCGAATCGAACAAGCGCTACGAAGCGACCGTCGTCGGCCGCGATCCGGGCTCGGATATCGCGGTGCTGAAGATCGAGGCGACGGGCCTGTCGGCGGCGACGTTCGGCGACAGCGAGCAAATCCAGGTGGGCGACGTGGTGCTCGCCATCGGCAATCCCTTCGGCGTGGGCCAGTCGGTGAGCCGCGGCATCGTGAGCGCGCTCAGCCGCGGCGTGGGCTTCGGGTCCTTCGAGGATTTCATCCAGACGGACGCCGCGATCAATCCCGGCAACTCCGGCGGCGCGCTGCTCGACACCGACGGCCGCGTGATCGGGATCAACAGCGCGATCCTCAGCCGCAGCGGCGGTTTCGCCGGCGTGAGTTTCGCGATTCCGGCCAACCTCGCGCGCTCGATCGCGGAGCAGCTGGCCAACAAGGGCCGCGTCGAGCGCGGTTTCCTCGGCGTGCGGCCGCAGCCGTTCGACGAGGAACTGACGGCGCAGTTCGGCACGGAGAAGGGCGCGCTGCTCAGCGAAGTCACCGAAGACAGCCCGGCCGACAAGGCGGGCCTGAAGGCGGGCGACGTGGTGACCAAGATCAACGCGACGGAGCTCCGCGACGCCCGCCACCTGCTGCTGACGGTGAGCCAGATCGCGCCCGGCACCGAGGTGACGATCGAGTATTTGCGCGACGGCAAGACGGCGACGACGACGGCCAAGCTGGCGCGGCGCGACGAGGAAGCGTTGGCCCGCGAGGACGGCGCCGCGCCGAAGAAGGACGAGGGCGTGCTCAACGGCGTGGGCGTGGGCGAGATCACCGCGGAGTTGCGCAGCCAGCTCAGTATTCCCGGCCGCATCCAAGGCGTGATCGTGACGAGCATCGAGCCCGAGACCCCGGCGGGGAAACAGGGCCTGCGCGAAGGCGACGTGATCATGGAGCTCGACCGGCGCCCGATCACCGATGTGAAAGGTGCGATCAAGCTGAGCGAGGAGATCAAGGGGCCGAAGTTTTTGATGCGCATCTGGCGCGGCGGCCGCACGACCTACCTCGCGATCGACGAGTCGAAGTAACGCGCCGGGCGGTCGAGGTGGGCGCATCGGTTCGGGCGCTTCGCGGCGGCGGGACCTCGCGGCGAAGCCGTGCGCGCTCGGGATCGAGTTTCGCGCGCAGGCGGGCCGGCCGGCTCCGGGCTGGCGCGCGGACGGAAATCGTGCGCAGTCGTCGGGCATGATTTTCCCCACTTGGCTGCGGCAATGCGTGTGGCTTGGCGCGGCCGCGGTGCTGACGGCGACGATGGCGGCGGCGGATGCGGCGCCGAAGAAGAAAGCCAAGGGCGGCGCGACGGGTCCGGCGCGCTGGGAGGAGACGATCCGGAAATTCGAAGCCGAGGACGCGGCGCAGGCGCCGGCCAAGGGCGGCGTGCTGCTCGTGGGCGGGTCGAATGCGCGGCGCTGGACGGACGTCGCGACGTATTTCCCGGGCCACACGGTGCTCAACCGCGGCTTCGGCGGCGCGCAGCTGGCCGACGTGCTGCACTACGCGGACCGCATCGTGCTGCCGTATGCGCCGAGGATCATCGTGCTCAACGCCGGCGGCAACGACCTGAACGGCGGACGCTCCTTGGACCAGGTGGCGGAAACGGCGGCGGCGTTGGCGGCGAAAGTGCGCGCGGCGCTGCCGGCGACGAAGATTCTGCAGGTGGGCGTGCCGCCGGTGCTCCGCGCGGCGGGCACGCCGGAAGGGCTCGCCGCGATCCGGGCGGCCAACGCGCGGCTGGCGACGGCGGCGCAGGCGGCGGGCAACGTCGAGTTCATCGACCTTGTGCCGGCGTTTCTCGGCGCGGACGGGCAGCCGCGGCGCGAATTGTTCGTCGAGGACGGCACGCATTTCAGCGCGGCCGGCTACGCGGTGGTGGCGGGGTTGTTGCGCGGAAAACTCTGAACGCGGGC
>JBILLY010000862.1:0-2788 GCA_044375835.1 Opitutaceae bacterium | reverse complement strand
TTCGGCGTGGCGACGTGGCTCGGGCGCGGGCGGCCGATCGTGCTGGGCCCGGAGCCGCCGCGGCTGCCGGAGGTGGGTGCGAGCCACGTGTCGGTCGAGGCGACGCTGCGGCCGGGCGAGGTGCTGCGGATCAAGGAGAAGTTTCTGCAGGCATCGGACGAGGGGCTCGCGAAGCGCACGCGCTTCGTGCTGGATTGGCGGATACCGCTGACCAGCGCGGCGTGCGGCCTGATCGAGCTGGTCGAATTGCGGCAGGAAAAAACGGCGGGGGAGTATCGCGCGACGCTCTCGAACGGCGACGACCCGCACCTCGAGCTGGCGATCGTCGAGGTGCCGGAGGGGGCGTCGCTGGTGCTGCGGCCGCGGTTTCTGGCCGGCGTGCTGCAGCGGGCGGACGAGCGGCTGGTGATCCGGCGGCATTGGCGGATTTTCCGCTGGCAGGCGTGGATCAGCGGGCAGTTCCGGTATTTCGAATTCGTGGGGCCGTGCCGGCTGGTGGTGGCGGGCAGCCGCGGTGTGCGGGCGGAGCGGCTCACGGAGCGCGAGGGCGTGGCGGCGCCGGCGCGTCGCACGAACCAGGCGGCGACGATCGCATTCACGCCGAATCTGGAATACCGGCCGGTGCGGGCGGAGACCTTCTGGAGCTACTACCGCGGGATGAATCCGCTCTTCGACGACCTGTTTTCCGGGCGCGGGCTGTTCGTGCTGCAGGAAACGGCGGCGCCGGGCGAGGAGGGGAAGCCGGCGCGCTTTTGGGCCGGCGTGTGGAGCGCGGTGTTGAAGGTGTTTGGTTTGTGACGGGTGACGGGTGACCTGTGACGGGTGACGAGTGACGAGTGATGAGTGACGAGTGATAAGTGGGACGTGTGGCGAGGTGCCGACGGCGGAGGTTGGAGCGGGGGAGGGGACTAGTTGTCAGGAGTGTTTGTCGGGCTCCTTGCAAACGGCGGGGGAACGGGCGGAGTGGGGGCGTTTTCTTCGCGTATGGCCGCTCTCTTCAAACTCAGTTCCGACTACCAGCCCACCGGCGACCAGCCGCAGGCGATCGAGAAGCTCGTGGCCTCGCTCGAGGCGGGCAATCGGCACCAGACGTTGCTCGGCGTCACGGGCTCCGGGAAGACGTTCACGATGGCCAACGTGATCGCGCGCGTGCAACGGCCCACGCTGATCATCTCGCACAACAAGACGCTCGCGGCGCAGCTCTACTCGGAGTTCAAGAATTTCTTCCCGGAGAACGCGGTCGAATACTTCGTCAGCTACTACGACTACTACCAGCCCGAGGCCTACATCCCGTCGAGCGACACCTTCATCGAGAAGGACTCGTCGATCAACGAGGAGATCGAGCGGCTGCGCATCGCGGCGACGAGTTCGCTGGTGTCGCGGCGCGACGTGGTGGTGGTGGCGAGCGTGTCGTGCATCTACGGCTTGGGCTCGCCCGAGGAGTTTTCCGAGCTGCGCATCCCGCTGCGGCGCGGGGCGGCGCTGGGGCGGCAGCGGCTGCTGGAGCGGCTGGTCGACAACATCTACGACCGGAACGACTACGAGCTGAAGCCGGGGCGGTTCCGGGTGCGCGGCGACACGGTGGACGTTATGCCGGCCTACATGGAGACGGGCCTGCGCATCGAGTTTTTCGGCGACGAGATCGACCGGCTGAGCGAGTTCGACCCGATGACGGGCGAAGTGCTGCGGGAGCTGGAGCAGTTCGATCTCTATCCGGCGAACCAATACGTGACGAGCCGCGGCAAGCTCGAGCCGGCGATCGCGGCGATCAAGGCGGAGCTGGACGAGCGCGTGGCGTATTTCGAAGGCAAGGGGCAGTATCTGGAGGCGCAGCGCATCCGGATGCGGACGAACTACGACCTGGAGATGCTGCAGGAAATGGGCTTCTGCAACGGCATCGAGAACTACTCCCGGCACCTGACGGCGCGGAAGGCGGGCGAGCGGCCGTTTTGCCTGATCGATTTCTTCCCGAAGGATTTTCTGCTGATCATCGACGAGAGCCACGCGACGGTGCCGCAGGTCGGCGGTATGTTCAACGGCGACCGCGCGCGCAAGGAGACGCTGGTGAACTTCGGCTTCCGGCTGCCCTCGGCGCTGGACAACCGGCCGCAGAGCTTCGCCGAGTTCGAAACCGTCACCGGCCAGACGGTTTTTGTCTCGGCCACGCCCGCGGAGTTTGAGCTCAAACGCTCCAGCGTGGTGGCGGAGCAGTTGGTGCGACCCACCGGACTGCTCGATCCGGAGATTGTGATCCGTTCGACGAAGGGTCAGGTGGAGAATCTGATCGCCGAGGTGAAGGCGGCGGCCGCCGCAGGAGAGCGCGTGCTTGTCACTACCCTGACCAAGCGACTGTCGGAGGACTTGACCACCTTCCTGCGGGAGGCCGGCGTGCGGGTTGAATACCTCCATTCCGACATCGATGCGATCGAGCGCGTGGAGATCCTGCGCAACCTGCGGCTCGGCAACTTCGACGTGCTCGTCGGCATCAACCTGCTGCGCGAGGGCCTGGACCTGCCGGAAGTGGCGTTGGTCGCAATCCTGGACGCCGACAAGGAAGGGTTCCTGCGGAGCGAGACCTCCCTCATCCAAACGGCCGGCCGGGCGGCGCGGCACGAGAAGGGGAGGGTGATCTTCTACGCGGATCGGATTACTGAATCGATTCGCCGCACGCAGGAGGCGGTGACCTACCGGCGGCTAAAGCAGCTCGCCTACAACCAGGCCCACGGCATCACGCCGCGCAGCGTGCGACGGTCCGCCCAGGCCAGCCTGCATGTGTACGATGGCAGTG
>JBILLY010000860.1:0-2791 GCA_044375835.1 Opitutaceae bacterium | reverse complement strand
GTGCGGTCCGTTGGCTTGGAATCGGGGCGGGAGAGCCGCGGCGGCGCTGCCGAGGGGACTCTTTTCGTGCGTGTAGTGGCCGAGCGCGATCCGGCCGCCGAGGTCGAGGCCCGCGCGGGCGATCACGGCGGCCATCGGCATGACGCCGCCGCCGAGGGCTTTGCCGAGGACGACGATGTCGGGGATGATCCCGTAGTGTTCGAAGGCGAAGAATCGTCCGGTGCGACCGAGGGCGATCGGAATCTCGTCGAGGATCAGCAGGGTGCCGTGCCGGTCGCAGGCGGCGCGAAGCCTGGGGTAGTAGTCGGGCGGCGGCACCTGCACGTCGGTGGACCGCACGGTTTCGATGATGACGGCGCCGATGTCGCCCTCCAGGGCGAGCCGCCGCTCGATGGCGTCGACGCAGGCGAGATTGCAGCGGCGGCCGCAGCGGAAGGAGCAGCCCGACGGATCGCAGGGCGCGGCGTGGCAGGCGCCGGGCAGCAGGGGTTCCATGCCGTCGCGGAACATCGCCTCGCCACCGATCGAGATCGCGTCGAGGGAGGCGCCGTGGAACGAGTCCCAGAGCGAGAGCGTCTTGTGCCGGCCGGTGGCGAGCCGCGCGAGCTTGAGGGCGATACCGACGGCCGAGGTGCCGCCGGGGCAGAAGAGCACCTTTTTCAGGTCGCCCGGAGCCAGTTCGCCGAGCCGCCGCGCGAGATCGATCGCGGGGCGGTTGGTATAGCGGCGCGGGGAGAACGGGAGCGTGTCGAGCTGCGCTTTCATCGCGGCGATCACGCGCGGGTGGCCGTAGCCGACGTGATGCACGCTGTTGCCGTGGAAATCGAGGAAGCGCCGGCCCTGCGCATCCTCGATCCACGGACCCTCGGCGCGGACGAGGGCATTGCAGCAGGGCGTGGACAGCGACTGGTGCAGGAAGGCCGCGGAGTCCTCGGCGAGCCAGCCGCGCGTGCGCGCGTCAAGGTGCGCGCGCTGCCAGGCGGCGCGGCGCGGCGACAAATTGATGTCGCCTTCGGCGGCGAGCTCCGGGCGCGGTTCCTCCCCCTCCGTCCGAGCGCCGCTCATAGACTCCAGCTGACCCCGAAGGTGTAGGTCCGGCCCACTTCGGTGTAGTCCTTCTGGAAACTGATTTTGGGACCGTTGGTCGTCCAATAGATGTGCTCGTTGGTGAGGTTGGCCGCCTCGAAGTAAGCGCGCCAGCGGCCGCCGAGGCGGCGGCTGATTTTGAAGTCGAACTGCGTGCGCGGCTGCACCCACTTGTCCACGGCGTAGGTGCGGAAGTCCTCGATGTATTTCCCGTTGTAGGTGCCGGCGAGGCGGGCTTCCCAGCCGTATTTCTCGTAGTAGATCGCGAGGTTCCACAGGCGTTCGGGCGCGTTGATGAAATCGACCTTGCGCCCGATGCGATACGGGATGCCGGTTTCCGCCTCGGAGGTTTGGAATGTCAGGTTGCTGACGAAGCCGAGCCCGTCGAACGGCGACGGCAAGGAGCGGAGCTGGTGGTTGAAGCTCACCTCTACGCCGGTGATCGTCGCGTCGGAGCCGTTGCCCGGCTGGGTGACGGTGACGGGCAGGTTGTTGACGGTGCCGGGCACGGTCTCGTTCTGGCCGTTGTTGAACAGAATGAATTTCTCGATGCGCTTGTGAAAGACGTTCAGCGAAAGGAGGCCGGCGTGCTTCGTGTAGAGTTCGAAGCCGAGGTCGAAGTTGATCGACTCGGCCGGGCGCAGGCCGGGATTGCCGCGGGTGATGGCGGTGATTTCGCCGGCGGCGTTGTAGGTGTAGCTCTCGCCGGCTTCGATGTAGCGATACTCGGGCCGCGCGATGGAGGTCCAGAGAGCGCCGCGGACGACGAGACGCTCGGAGTGCCGGTAGTTGGCGTGCAGGCTCGGCGTGACGTTGTTGTAGTCGGCCGTGGTGTCGGCGAAGCCGCCCGTGCCGGTGCGCTCGTCGTAGCGCGAGGCGGCGGAGGGATTGGCGGGCACGACGCGGCCGGTGCGCCAGACGGTGTTCTTGACGTCGGTCATCTCGTAGCGGCCGCCGCCGATGAATTCCCACGGGCCGCGGCGCAGGCCGGCCATCAGGTAGCCGGCGGCGACGGTTTCACGGCCGGTTCTGTCGGAGCGAACCTGATTGATCGCCGGGATGGCGGTCGAGGCGGAGAAGAGGCGCGGGTCGGCGCCGAGCACGGCGCGGCGGACGGTCTCGCCGTCGGCGATGGGGCCGAAGTTGTAGTTGTCGCGCAGATAGCCGGTGTCGTAGCGGGAGACGAGGAAGCCGGCGTCGGCCAGCGTGACGGCGCGCCGCGTGAGCGCGACGAGATCATTGGAGTCGATGGCGCGCGAAGCGCGGCGGTATTTCGCGCCTCCCTGGAGGTAGAACGGGAGGCCCCCGCGGGTGAAGTCGTAGCGGGCGTTGGCCTGGGCGAGGACCATTTCGTTTTCGGAGAAGGTCTGGGTGCCGCCCGCGCTGTTGAAGTTTTGCAGGGTGTTGTCGTAGACGGCGCCGAGCGCGGCCGGCGGGAGCTGCCACTTCGGGATCTTCGGATCGGCGAAGGAAAACGTCACCCCCTGCTGCGTGAAGGGCGCGACATCGGCGGTCGTGAATCCGAGCGAGGTGGAGAAGGGGGTGTTGCGCTCGCCGACCGAGTAGGCGAGGTTGCCGTCAAGTTTCAGGGCGCCGAGGCGGGTGCTGCCGCCGACGTCGAGGTTGGCGAGGCGCGACTCGATCTGTTCGTAGCGGAAGGTGCGGTTGACGAAGAAACCGCGCGGCGCCCAGATGCCGGAGGCGC